>CANKTS010000044.1:0-7411 GCA_947486485.1 Actinomycetota bacterium
ACTGGCTCACTTACTCTGCCTAAAACAGATTCCAACTCAAGCTTGCCAACTGCATTTAAATAAGGCAGTTGGTCGGGGATGAGTTTATTACTCCAAGTAAGTGAGGGGCTGCCATAGGTAATAGCTGCCACCTTTTCAAATCTTGTAACTTTTTTAAATTGAGTAAGCCATTGCTTTGCAATCTCTTGTCCACCTGGCGCACTTCCATCTGCAATGCCGTAGCCATTACTCATCGCAACAATCTCTGAAATAGTTGCTGGATCTACCTGCCAAACTCTAACTGAGTTATTTGGCATAAAAACTAAACTACCTAACTCACCACTTGGCTTAAGTTTGGCTACCAACTCATCATTTATAAATACTCCATCACTTAAGCGATGGGTCGTATCACTAATCTTTACAACTACAGCTGCCACCGCCTGGTTAGGATTAAAAATTGATAGCAGCAGTAAAACAAAGAGTGAGGTAAAGAGTTTTCTCACGGAGTAAGTTGTCCAGATTTTGCTATTAGTTTTCGCTCATCTGGGTAGGCCAGCTTGCTAACTATCTCAGTGATTGGAAACCATGCCACATCATCAACCTCAGTTACCTGTGGAGCTAACTTACCGCCAACTTCAGTAAATAAAAAGTGGTGCACTGTCTTGTGAATTCTTTTACCACTTGCCATAAACCAAAAATCAATTACCCCCAGTGATCTAGTTATCTCACCTTTAATACCAGTCTCCTCCGCTACCTCACGAAGCGCCGCTTGTTCTGGTGTTTCACCCTCTTCAATATGTCCTTTTGGTAGTGACCAGAGCAAACGCTCATGGGAGGCATCCTTTGGATCTAATCTGCCAATTAATAACCCTTTAGTACCGCTCTTATCAACTACTAAACCACCAGCACTTATCTCATCTACTCGCTTTGCATACTTTGTTTTTGGGTTATTTTTTCCATCCAAACCACCCTTAGGATTCTTTCGGTTGCCGGAATTATGTTTTTTAGCGGGCCGACCAGAACCATTACTTTGTGAACTCTTGCGAGAACCGGTTAAATCCTGATTGCCACCCGCATTATCTGCTGGGGTCATGGCTTAAGGATACCCCGCGCCCCTAACCCACTCAGGCTGAACCCGCTCTGCTCTAACCTAGTACCACCGTGAAAACTCCAAATGATGCCGCCGCCCAACTTGCGATCACTACGCTCACCGAGCGCGCACCAGCCGCACTTGAGTTAGCAGCAGCATTTAAAGCGGCCGGATTTAAATTAGCTCTAGTTGGCGGTCCAGTAAGAGATGCCATATTGGCGCGGTTAGGAAATGATTTAGATTTTACAACCGATGCACATCCAAAGGATTGCGAAAAAATACTTAAAAAATGGGCGGATGCAGTTTGGAGTATTGGCGCAGCATTTGGCACAGTTGCTGGCAAAAAAGATGAGATTACAGTTGAGATAACAACATATCGAAGTGAAAATTATAAAACTGATTCTCGCAAACCTGAGGTGGTATTTGGTGAGAGTATTGAAGGTGATCTGCTGCGCAGAGATTTTACAATTAACGCAATGGCGGTGGAGCTAACTACCCAAACTCCAATCTTTATTGATTTATTTAATGGGGTAGCAGATCTACAAAATAAAGTGATTAAGACTCCAGGCAAAGCCGAGGATTCATTTAGTGATGACCCACTTCGAATGATGAGAGCGGTGCGCTTTAGCTCTCAACTAAATTTCACCATCGACCCCACAGTTATCACGGCGATTAAAAGTATGGCTAGCCGGCTATCAATAATCTCAGCTGAGCGAATCAGGGATGAGCTAACTAAAATTTTAATGAGTGATCAACCAAAGGTAGGTATTTACTTACTTACCGAAACTGGACTAGCTGAGATATTTTTACCAGAGATCCCAAAGTTAAAGCTTGAGATTGATGAGCACCACCATCACAAGGATGTTTATGAGCACACCCTTACCGTATTAGATCAGGTAATTGCATTAGAGGATCGGCTGGGCGGTGCTAATTTAACGCTGCGCCTTGCTGCGCTAATGCATGATATTGGTAAACCAAAAACTAAGGAGTTAATTGCAGGTGGTGGGGTTTCATTTCACCACCATGAGGTTGTTGGCGCCAGAATGACAAAAGAGCGGCTGCGCGCACTTCGCTTTGATAATCAGATAATAAAAGATGTCGCCCAACTAGTCTTTCTTCACCTTCGCTTTCATGGCTACGGCTTAGGTGAATGGACCGACTCTGCAGTGCGCAGATATGTCAGAGATGCTGGGCAATTACTAACTCACCTGCACCTACTAACTCGGGCAGATTGCACAACCCGCAACCAAAAAAAGGCGGAAGGGTTAGCTAAAACCTATGACCAATTAGAGCAACGAATCCAACTTTTAATGGAGCAAGAGGAGCTAAATAAAATTCGGCCAGATCTAACAGGTGAGGAGATTATGGCGATTCTAGGGATAAAACCCTCACCAATGGTTGGCCGGGCATATGAGTACCTACTTGAATTACGTCTTGAACATGGCCCAGCAGGTAAAGATAAAGCAAAGGAGGAGTTACTTAACTGGTGGAAGGAGCAAAAATAGTTTTACGAAGTAAAACTAATCCAGCAAATAAGTAGGCGAGTGTAATCACCACCGGTAAGATAAAAGTTTTCCCACTATCTGGCAGCAATAAAGCTGCGCCAACTGCGCCAGTAATAATGCCAGCGTTAACCGCTACATCATAAAAGGCAAAAACTCTTCCCCGGTAATCATCTACTATCTTTGATTGCACTAGCGCATCATTTGTAACCTTAATCCCCTGCCCACACAAACCAACAAAAAATGCGCTCGCCGTCATTGTTATCTCATTAATATTTAATGCATAAATTAATAAAGGTGGCACGCAACAAAAGATCATTACTCGCATAAAGCGGTGGCGGCCAAATTTTAAAACACCATATGGCGCAATAACTGCGCCTAACCCAATACCAATACCAGCAATAGCTAATGCCACTCCAAAGCCGGCCAAACCAGCATCTGGATTAGCTGGGTCGTTGAAGGAGTTTCGTTCCAATAAAAGCGCCATCAATGTAAGGGCGGTAATACCACCGCGTTGAATACCAACTACCAAAATACCAAGTAGGGCATCTTTATGATTGCGCAAAATATTTAGACCAGCCAAAATCTGCGCAAACCCGGCGCCTTCACCGGGAGCTTCATTTTCAGATGGACCTATTTCAAACTTAGTAAGCCGATAGCAACTAAGGCCAGCAAGTAGAAAACCACAACAAGCAAGAATTATTACAACAGAATCAGCAAAATCTGCGCCATAATTTTTACTGATTAAATTCTTAGCAGCAATTCCTACGCCACCACCAATTACCACCCAAATAGTGCCACCGGTTACCGCCAACGCATTGGCTGCAATTAACTCCTCTTTTTTAACCAACAACGGCAACCCGGCAGAGAGGCCAGCTAAAATTAATCGATTAATCCCAAATGCAAATAAGACAAATAAGGTTAAAACCACTCCAGTTGAGCCATTATTAATTAACCAGGCAATAATTAAAAGATCTGCTGCCCGCAGATAATTACAATTTCTAATTATTCGCTGCCTTGAGAAGCGATCTAAAAAAGTTCCAACATATGGGCCGATTAATGAGTAAGGCAGCAGCACTACTGCGAAAGCAAGGGCGGCTGACACCGCATTTGGTGAGCGCTCTGGTGAGAATAAAACAAAGCTAGCAAGAGCTGATTGAAACAAACCATCTGTTACCTGACCACTCCAGCGCACTAGCAAAATCTGATTTAACTTTGAACCCTTACCGACTGGCCAAATCCCCATAAGGTAAGCGTAGTTATTAAATTAGGATTAACCTTGGATCTTATGTTAGCCACGATGCGTGCTTCAATTGATTACTCACTTAGTAAGCGCCGCACTTTAATTGCGCTCTTTCAAGGAGCGGTCAGTGCGATGGATGCCTGTGATGCTGATCCATATTTGCGCCGGGCGGCTAAGTACCATGGTGAGTTAACCAACCGTTCTTGCCCAGTTTGTAAGAAGTTAAAGATTGTTGAGCTGCGATACGCCTTTGGTGATCAACTCGGTCAATACTCAGGGCGTATTAAGAATCGAGAAGAGTTAATTCAAATGCAAAGTGAGTATGGTGAGTTTCGCGTCTATGTTGTTGAGATCTGCATCAGTTGTCACTGGAATCACCTAGTGGAATCCTTTTTATTAGGAGATGGCAAATATAGAAAGCCACCGCGAAAGGTAGCAACCTTGGCGGATAAGGATTAGCGGTAATCTTGGCTAGTGAGTAATTTTCTGCAAAAACTACCCAGGCTTGGGGTATTAGTAGTTGGCTTTTCTTTTGTCGCAGGGGTATTTCTCTTTGGCTTTGCCTACTTCACAGTTTCAATTCCAGATCCAAATGCTTATGTAAATAGTCAATCTACAATTATTCAGTATGCAGATGGCAGTGAGATAGGCCGAATCGGCTCTGAAAATAGAACTGTTGTGACACTAGCGCAAATTCCCACTCAATTGCGCAACGCAGTTATGGCAGCAGAGGATCGCGGTTTTTACAACAACCGAGCATTCTCACCAACTGGAATTATTAGAGCGATTTGGAATAACTTAAGAGGTGGTTCACTGCAAGGTGGATCAACTATCACCCAGCAATATTCAAAGACCGCCTTTTTAACACCAGAGCGATCAATTCAGCGAAAGATTAAAGAGTTAGTAATTGCAATAAAACTTGAAAATCAATTTACTAAAGATGAGATATTTGAAAATTATTTAAATACTATCTACTTTGGCCGCGGATCATATGGTGTACAAACCGCATCTCAGGTTTACTTTGGCACAACCGTTGATCAATTAACAACTGCGCAATCTGCAGTGCTTGCCAGTATTTTGCGAAGCCCTGGGCTTTATGACCCAGGGTATAAAAAAGAGAATCTCCCGCGGCTTGAAAAAAGATTTAAGTATGTAATCGATGGCATGGTTGAGGCTAAGTGGTTGGCTAAAGACAAAGCAGCAAAGATTAAATTTCCAGTAATTAATCCCCGGGTAACCTCCGGGGCTTTAGCTGGGCCAAAAGGTTATGTGATCTCTTGGGTAGAGCGTGAGTTAAATACTCTTGGTTTTACCGATGAACAGTTATTAATTGGTGGTTACATTATTAAAACCACCTTAGTTAAAGATGCCCAGGAAGCGGCGGTTGCAGCAGTAAATAAAGAGGCACCTACTAAAGCGCCAGAGAATCTACACATTGGTTTAGTTGCGATTAAGCCAGGAACTGGTGAGATCTTGGCAATGTATGGTGGTAAGGATTATTTAAAGTATCAATTTAACGCTGCTACCCAAGGAATTGCCTCCGCTGGTTCATCCTTTAAAGTATTTGCACTCACCGCCGCTTTAGAGTCAGGAATTCCACTTAGCTCAATTTGGAATGGTGATTCACCAAAGGTTTATGACGATGGAATTGGCCGGGCGTACGTGGTAAATAATTATGGTGGTGAGACATGGGGAAACCTCTCACTGCTTAGCGCAATGGAGCACTCGGTAAATACCATCTTTGTACCACTTGGAATTAAAGCAGGGGTTGAGAAGGTAGTAGATGTTGCCCGCCGTGCTGGAATTCCAGATGCAGTTCAGATGGTTGCCTCCCCTTCAGTAAGTCTTGGTTCATCTAGCCCACATGTAATTGATTTAACTAATGCTTACGCCACATTTGCAGCCCAAGGTGTTTATGCCAAACCATTTATTATTAATGAGGTTCAAGGGCCAAATAAAGGAATTTTGTATCAGGGGCGCATTCAAGCTCAAGAGGTATTTAGAAAAGATGTAATGGCTGATCTAACATTTGCACTACAAAAAGTAACCACTTCTGGAACTGGCGCAGTTGTTGGCGCCAGAATGAATAGACCAGCTGCTGGTAAAACTGGAACCTCAAATGACAATGCATCTGCTTGGTTTAATGGTTACACCCCAGAGGTTGCCGCCTCAGTTGCTTTTTATCGCGATGATGCAACTCAATCATTAAATGGAATCGGTGGATTAACCTCAGTAACCGGTGGCTCCTTCCCGGCTCGGATTTGGGTGGAGTTTGCTAAAGCTTATTTAGATAAAGCGCCAATTCAAGAGTTTCCATCCCCTGCCTTTATTGGTGGCGTTGAGCCAACAAGTTTTATTAATGCAGTTCCTGAAATGGACCCAGCATTAATTCCACCATCTCCTACGCCAACACCTAAGAAAAAGAAGTAACTCTTGCTTACCAAATCGGTAAGTAGATCCTTTGCAGCGGTAGTGCTCATTTGTGCACTTCTCTCACTCTTTAAATTTAACCACTGCCGATTAAATGATTGGGCTGCCCCAGATAATTACATTCACGCCTGTTATAGCGATATTCCAGCCTTATTTACCGAGCGTGGGTTAGATACCAACACCTTTCCATACCTTTCTGCGATTAACTCAATTGAGTATCCGCCAATAATTGGTCTAGGCAATTGGTTAATAAGTTTTATCACACCAGATACCAACTCATATCGCTGGTTTTTTGATATTAATGCAGTAATTCTAATTGTCTTATTTTTAATCTCAGCTCTAATAGTTAGAAAGATAAGACCAGAGTACGGGTATCTCTTCCCTGCCGCCCCGGCAGTAATCGCTAGCTTATTTATTAATTGGGATTTGTGGGCGGTGGTAAGTGTGATGCTTGCGATCTATTACTTTGATAAGAGAAGGTATGAGATCAGCGCATTTGCACTTGGAGTCTCAATTTCTACCAAATTCTTTCCCCTAGTTCTGCTGCTACCAATTACGATAATACTTTATCGTTCAGCTGCAATTGAGCAGCTTCGAAAATATCTTGCCACTACTTTATTATTTTGGTTGGCAATTAACCTACCAATTATGGTTACTCACTTTGCCGGTTGGTGGCGGTTTTTTAAATTAAATCTAGAGCGGAGTGCAGATTTTGGCTCACTCTGGTATGGGTTGAGTTTGCTTGGCATGGATTTACCTTTTCTAAATCTAATTTACCCATTAATCTCAATCACCGCTTTTATTGCACTTGCTATTTTTTTACTTAACTTAAAACAAATACCAAATTTAGCCCAGTGTGCTTTATTTGCAGTAGTTATATTTACAACCTTTAGTAAGGTCTACTCACCCCAGTATGTTTTATGGCTAACCCCACTTGCAGTAATTGCTTTAACAAAAAGCGTGCAACAAATATATTTTTGGATTTGGCAGGTGAGTGAGATTATTTACCACCTAGCTATTTGGCAGTACCTAGCCCAATACTCAGGGGCAAGCTTTGGTCTACCGGCGGGCGGCTACGCGATCGCTACATTGCTACGGGTAGTGGCGATAACAGGATTTACTTATCTATTGATGCGGGATTTATCGGCTAAATCCACAGTACAAATG
>CANKTS010000045.1:0-7271 GCA_947486485.1 Actinomycetota bacterium
CAAAATCCTACCCTAAATAGCTTTTACAGCCTGATATGAGGCTAGTAGTGAGGTGGCTAACTGCCTTACCTCAGCGACCAATATGGTTGGTGAGGCCACCTTAATTCCTGGTGCATTGCTGAGAATACTGCGTTTTAACCACTCTAAATTACTCATCTGGATATGAACTATAAAGTGATCTGACATTTCTTGGGTTGCGGTAATAATTGAGGAGTTTCGCTCGATAAAGTTTCGATGAGATTTTCTAACATGTAAAACAACCTCAACAGCGCTACTTTCACTATCTACTACATTACTACTAGCAATCTCTCCCAGCGTGCAGTTTTTAATTAACTCCACCTTAAATACTCGATCAGAGTTTAACGAAAGATCAAGAGCGGATAAATATAGATTGCCATTCATAAAATATAAGTTATGCGGCAAAACTTCACGTTCACTCACCTGATCCTTTATTAAAGAGTGATAGGTAAGATGAATTCTCCTTCCTTGCGATATCCCCTGAGTAATTATCTCTAAAAATGGTGATTTAGCTCCGGTTGGTGAGAATAGAACTGAGTTACTACTGCCTAATTTAGTAATTTTTTTTGCTAATGCTGAGAGCTTATTTAACCTATCCTGGTTAGATTGATTTAGCTCCATAAGAATTTGTAAACCTAGCGTAATCATCACTAACTCACTCTTGGCAAACCTTCTAGGTCTATCTAGTACCTGAGGGTCAATTATTGAAACTACCCCATCTTCAAAGACTAAATCAATTAATTCATATGGCGTATAACCAGGCAAGCCACACATAAATACAAGTTGCAGATCACTTTCAATTTGTTTCTCAGTAACATTAAATTGTTTTGCTAACTCACGAATGGAGATGCCTGGATTTTCTAAAATATATGGAATCAGATCCATTGTGCGAAGGGCGCGGGTGGCTGCGGTATCAACCATTAGCTAACTCTTTAATCTTAGACTCGATCTGCTTGCGTAGACTCTCTGGCTTAACCACAACAACATTTAAACCGTGCCAGAGAACTGATTCAATTATCTCCTGCTCAAAATTGTATTCAACTACCATCAGGTCCCACTCATCATCAATCTCAACCGTTGCATGCTTACTGCGTAGTGCAAATGCCTGTTCTTTTCTAACATGAAGATGGGCAACACTTACTTGCTCATTCTTCGATTGTGTTATAAATGCTGCTAAATCAAAATCAACTGGCCGCTTAAATCCATCTGGCTTACCAACTGTTGTTAATGATCCCTCAATTCGAAGTAGTTTAAATGATTTTACTGATAGATCCTCTTGGGCCACTAAATACCAAAAGCCATCTCGGGTATAAAGACCAAAAGGTTGAACCTCTCTGAGCCGCTCTTTGTATTGAAAAGTTAGCCTCTGTTGCCTTTCTACAGCGTTAAATGCAATCGAAAGTATTTGAGAGCTCTGATTATCTCTAATTGCCGGGGTATTAATCTCATCACTTCCTATTGGCCCACTTAAGGATTGGATCTTAAGAAGAGCGGCTTTGGAATCATTTTGCAGCGCTGAGTCATGCCAGAGATTTGCTGCCATTGTTAAATAAAGCAACTCCTCCTTACTAAATTCATTACCTTGTAATTGAAAAGATTCACTTTTTATTAAATACCCTTGATCATCCTCAAATAATGGATCAAGCCCCTTAACCTCAATCTCAATACCCATGCTTCGTAATTCATCTTTATCACGTTCAAACATTCGCTCCATTGTCTCTGGTGATCCGCTATATCCAGCAACTACTCTAAATATCTCATTCTTGGTCAGATATCGTTTGGTTGCCAAAAGCGCCAAAGTTAGGTTAATTAATCGCTCAGTTTTTTGGTCGCTCACCCCCTTAGGTTAGCGATTACCAAAATCTTTGCTAAGATTGGTTGTGCGAAAAATACAAAAATTAACCCTCGCGATACTGCCAATTCTTATCCTGACAGCCTGTTCAACCGATGGAGGCGTAGAGAGTATGACCGATCAAGGCCAAAGCAGTTCATCAGCCCTTCCTGCCGTTTCTGGGGACAAGGGATCAAAACCTAATATCTCAGCTCCAACAGGTGCAGCGCCTACAACTCTACAAAAACAGGATGTGATAGTTGGAAACGGTAAAGAGGCGGTAGCCACCTCAACACTTGAGGTCCATTACACATTAATGGCATGGAGCACCAAAGCAATTGTGGAATCATCATGGGATTCTGGACGATCTGCGACCTTTCCATTAAGTGGAGTTATCGCTGGTTGGCAACAAGGAATTCCTGGAATGAAAGAGGGCGGTCGTCGCTTACTTGTTATCCCACCTGATCTTGGTTACGGCGCAACAGGTGCAGGGGCCTCAATTGGACCAAATGAAACTCTAGTTTTTGTTGTTGATTTAATAAAAGTTAGTTAATTACTCAACAACTCCGTAAGAGCCTTTAGAAGGTCGCCTACGTCTTTGCAAAACTGGCACACCAGGTGCCATTCTTCTAGCAAATACTAAAAACCCAGTATGGCCAATCATTCTATGTTGTGGCCGAACCGCTAAACCTTCATGGTGCCAGCCTCGAACAATTGTCTCGGAAGATTCAGGCTCAGTAAAATTACCGCAATCTTTAATAGCTTCAGCAATCTTTGATAACTGAGTAGTAGTTGCAACATAAACTAATAAAACACCGCCAGGAACTAGCGCAGCTGATGCAGTTTCAACACACTCCCAAGGTGAGAGCATGTCTAAGATAACTCGATCGTAATCGGACTTAAATTTTTGATCCTGCAAAGCACCAACTGTTAACTGCCAATTCTTGGGTTTAACAGCAAAGTAATTTGTAACATTAGCCTCTGAGATCTTGGCAAAATCATCTCTAATCTCAACTGAGTGCAGATAGCCATCACTACCAATAGCACGCAAGATTGCGATACTAAGTGCGCCAGAACCAACTCCGGCCTCAAGCACGCGCATTCTTGGCCCAACATCAGCGACTCCAAGAATCATGGCAGCATCCTTTGGATAGATAATTGTCGCTCCCCTTGGCATTGAAAGAACATAATCTGCAAGTAATGGGCGAAATGCTTGAAACTTTAACTCACCATTTGTCTGCACAATTGAGCCTTCAGGCAATCCAACCAATTCATCATGTTTGAGCATGCCTTTATGGGTGTGCCACTCAGCTCCTTGGGCCAGAGTAATTGAGTACAACTTTCCTTTTGCATCGGTTAATTGAACCCGATCTCCATATTTAAAATTACGATCTATCACTTAGCACTTACCTGTGTATCTAAAAATGGGTACCAATCTAGTAATTTCACTAGATCAATATCGGAAAGTGATTTCACCACTCTTAAGTTTGGATCATCTGGCATCACTATTAGGTGAGGAATACCAATTACCTGCGCACCCGATCGTAATCCTGATTGTGCACCTGTGATCGAGTCCTCAAATACTAAACAATTTTTAATATCCACACCCATTAACTTTGCCGCAAGCAGATAGGGAGCTGGATCAGGTTTTGTTACCTCAACATCATCCCTAGATACTGCAGCCAAAAAAGTTGCCTCTGGAAACCACTTAAGCGCTGCTTGCATTAATCTGCGGCTACTTGCAGTCACTAATGCAATCTTAATATTTGCATTTTTGCACTGCTCCAATAGCTCCAATGCATTTGGGATTAACTCTAAATTATTAGTTAGCTTCTCCTCCATCACTGAAAATAGCTGCTCGCCAAAATAACCATAAGGTTTAATATGATTGCTGCGCTCTTGCATATATTTCTCAGTTCGCTCAAGTGGGCCACCTAAGCAATTTATTTGATCCTGTGCATCCCATTTACAACCTACCGCAGCCATTACCTCAATCTCTGCCTGCAGCCAAAGTGGTTCAGAATCAATTAAGGTGCCATCCATATCAAATAAAATTGCACTCATGAGGCGTTAAAGTACTTTGCTTCTGGGTGGTGTAGAACTATTGATGAGGTTGATTGTTCAGGATGTAATTGAAACTCCTCAGATAATGAAACACCAATACGCTCTGGATCTAGTAATTCACAGATCTGCACCTGTTGTTCTAAATCAGGACATGCTGGGTATCCAAATGAGTAGCGAGAGCCTTGATATCCCTGATCAAATATCTCCTTCAAATCCTTAGAGTCATCCTTATCAATACCTAACTCCTGCCTAGTTCTTGCATGCCAATGCTCAGTAAGTGATTCAGTTAATTGGACAGACAAGCCATGCAACTCTAAATACTCACGGTATAGATTGGCATTAAACAACTTAGTAATCGCTTCACTAATTGATTGACCCATTGTTACAAATTGAAAACTAACTACATCTAACTGATCGCTATCTTTACTACGGAAGAAATCAGAGAGACATAGGCGGCGATCACGACTTTGTCTTGGGAAGGTGAATCTAACTCGCTCTTTACCTTTGTTCTCACCCTCATGGTGTACTACTACTAAATCATTGCCTTCGCTGTAACAAGGAAAGTAACCGTAAACAACTGCAGCACTCAGCCAACCATTTGATTGCACATCATTTAATAGGGAACGAAGTTGCGGCCGTCCCTGATCGATCGCCATCTCTTCAAAATCTTTGCCCTTAAGTCCCCATTGACCAAGAAATAATGCACGCTCATCTAACATGTGAACATAATCTGCAAGTGCAATACCTTTAACAACACGAGAGCCAAAAAATGGTGGAGCAGGAATTAGATTATTTGCAGCAACATCACTTCGCTTGGTATCAATCTCATCTGGACCACTTTTTTCTGTCTTTGCAGTTCTGCGTGGTTTAAGTGGTGGTAGCTGCGCACCAGCAACTCCTCGCTTAATTCCCATCAAGGTATCCATGAGTTTTAAACCCTCAAATGCATCTTTGGCATATCTCACAGTTCCTGGAAATTGCTCACTTAGATCCTGCTCCACATAAGATCTAGTAAGGGCAGCTCCACCTAGTACTACCGGCCATTTTTGCGCTAATCCACGTGAATCTAACTCTTGCAAATTCTCCCTCATAATTACAGTTGATTTAACAAGTAATCCAGACATACCAATCACATCAACATTGTTTTCAGTTGCTGCATCGATAATTTGATTTACAGTCTGCTTAATTCCAATATTTACCGTCTCATACCCATTATTGGACAGGATAATATCAACTAAATTCTTACCAATATCATGCACATCACCTTTTACGGTGGCAAGTAGAATCTTTCCACGACCTGCATCATCGGTTTTTTCAATAAATGGCTCAAGATATGCAACAGCGCTCTTCATTACCTCAGCAGATTGCAGAACAAAGGGAAGTTGCATCTGACCCTTACCAAATAGTTCGCCAACAGTTTTCATACCAGAAAGTAAGTGATCATTAATAATTGCAAGCGCTGGCATGCCAGAATCAAGTGCTACCTGCAGATCATCTGATAAGCCGACCTTCTCGCCATCAATTATTCGCCGTTGCAAGCGCTCCTCAAGTGGCAGCGCAGCAAGTTCAGCTGCTCTGCTCTCCTTAGTTGATGTCACCTCAACATTTTCAAACAACTGCAAAAACTTAGTTAGCGGATCATAAGTTACCTCCCCTTGCGCATCTCTCTCTCGCCGGTCATAAACTAAATCAAGTGCCACCTCTAGCTGCTCAGCAGATATGCGACTTATTGGAGTGATTTTAGAGGGATGAACAATCGCTGAATCAAGACCGTTCTTAACCGCCTCTGCTAAAAAGACTGAGTTTAAAACAATACGTGCAGCTGGGTTTAAGCCAAAGGAAACATTGCTAACACCCAAGGTAGTCTGCACATTAGGAAACTCATTTTTTAAAGCCTTGATTGCATTTAAGGTTTCAATGCCATCTCGCCTGGTCTCCTCCTGCCCAGTAGCAATTGGAAATGTTAAACAATCAATAATTATGTCATCAACCTGCATACCCCAGTTTTTAGTTAGATCATTGATTAATCTTCTAGCAACCTTTAACTTCCACTTCTCATCTCTAGCCTGGCCATCCTCATCAATTGTTAAAGCAATAACCGCTGCCCCATGTTCGGTGACTAGTGGCATAATCCTGGCAAATCTAGAGGTGGGACCATCACCATCCTCATAATTAACTGAGTTGATAACACTTCGACCACCTAATTGTTTTAAGCCAGCCTCAAGCACTGCAGGTTCGGTGGAATCTAAGACAATTGGTAATGTTGAGGTGGTTGCAAATCTAAAAGCTAACTCCTTCATATCCGCCACACCATCGCGTCCTACATAATCAACTGAGAGATCTAACATATGGGCGCCATCTCGAATTTGATCTCTAGCTATTTCAACACAACCCTGCCAATCCTCAGCAAGCAGTGCATCCCTAAAGGCACGTGAACCATTTGCATTGGTGCGTTCACCAATTGAAAGGTAGGTATTTTGCTGTCTAAATGGTGCAAATTGATAAAGTGAGGAAGCGCCAATCTCTCGTACTACTTCACGCTTGGCTAATTTTGTTCCCTGTAATTGTTTAACTACCTCACCCATATGCTCTGGAGTAGTACCGCAACAACCTCCTACTAAATTAACTTTGTAATCAATCACAAACTGTTTAAGTGATTTAGCAAGCTCTACTGGTGATAATGGATAATGGGCGCCATTTTCTCCCAGAACTGGCAAGCCAGCATTTGGCATTACTGAGATACCAACTGTTGAACCTTTGCTTAATACTCGAAGATGCTCACTCATCTCAGCCGGACCTGTTGCACAGTTAAGACCGATCAGATCAATTCCTAGTGGCTCAAGTGCGTTAAGTGCGGCGCCAATCTCAGAGCCCATTAACATCGTGCCAGTTGTTTCAACTGTTACCTGAGCAATTAACACAATATCTTTTTTAGATTTAGTAATCGCATCCCTAGCACCATTAACTGCCGACTTTGCCTGCAGTAAATCCTGGGTAGTCTCAATTAATAATGCATCACTGCCACCCTCAATTAAGCCAGTAGAAGCTGTTTCATAAGCTTGTTTTAATAACTCATATGTCGTGTGTCCAAGTGTTGGTAATTTTGTGCCGGGCCCAAGTGAGCCTAAAACCCAACGGGGTTTCTCATCAGTTGTGTACTGATCAGCTACCTGCCTGGCAATCTGGGCGCCGGCAAAAGCTAACTCATAAATACGATCTTCAATTCCATACTCTGCTAAGTTGGCAAAGTTAGCGCCAAAAGTATTAGTTTCTATTGCATCTACCCCAGCATCTAAATACTGAGCATGTACCGCTTTGACAATATCTGGGCGGGTAACATTTAATATTTCATTACAAC
>CANKTS010000046.1:0-7064 GCA_947486485.1 Actinomycetota bacterium
ACTCTCGGATATCAATAATGCACTCATGCGCGATATGACCATTTTGACCGCGATATAAAACTGGAAATAGCCGGTCAATCTTTTTTGCTAAGTAATTAGCAGAGAGAATTGCAACCTCAGTTGCTTTAGTTAATCCAGCACCGCCCATCATTCGGATATACATCCAAGATATTGGCAGAATTGACGCGCTACCAAATGGGGCGCTAGATACTGGGCCAGGACCAGTTGCAGGTCCTGCTAAATCACTATAAGCATGGTTTGGCAAAAATGGCGCAAGATGGGCGCGAGCAATCACTGGACCAACTCCCGGTCCCCCACCGCCATGTGGAATACAAAATGTCTTATGCAAATTAAGGTGTGAAACATCTGCGCCAAACTTTCCTGGCTTTGCCAGACCAACTAATGCATTTAAATTAGCGCCATCAACATAAACCTGACCACCTGCTTCATGAATAAGTTCACAAATTTGTGAGATCGCCCCTTCAAATACCCCATGTGTTGATGGATAGGTAACCATTAATGCGGCAAGGGTTGAGCGATACTGAGTAATCTTCTCTTTTAAATCATTTAAACTAACATTTCCATCATCATCGCAGGCGATCACAATCACCTTCATGCCAGCCATGACCGCACTAGCTGCATTTGTCCCATGGGCACTTGATGGAATCAAACAAATATCTCGATGCTCCTCTTTCCTACTATCTAAGTAATTTCTAATTGCTAGTAATCCGGCAAACTCACCTTGTGAGCCAGCATTTGGTTGTAATGAAACAGCGTCATAACCGGTAACTGAGACCAACCAATCACTTAATGATTTAATTAGCTCCAGATAACCAGAGACCTGCTCAATCGGTGCAAATGGATGTATGGAATTAAACTCTGGCCAGGTAATAGGAATCATCTCTGAGGTGGCATTTAACTTCATGGTGCATGAGCCAAGCGGAATCATGGTGCGATCAAGTGCTAGATCACGATCAGATAATGATCTTATATAACGCAGCATTGCTGTCTCTGAGTGGTAGGTATTAAATAATGGATGTGTTAAAAATGTTGATTTGCGCTCAATCTTAGATTTATCAGAGGTTGCAGCTGCAGCTGTTAAACCAAATATCTTAAGCAACTGTGCTAAATCATCTTGTGTGCTCGTCTCATCAAAGGAGATACTGACCTGATCAGGTGAAATTAAGCGCAGATTAAAACCAGCAACCACTGCATGCTTGGCAAACTCCCCCGCTTTATTACTTTTAATTAAGACGGTATCAAATATTTCATAGTCTTCAACTGATAAGCCACCTGCTTTAGCTGCGCTCCTAAACGAGTAAGCCATACCTTGAATTTGATTTGCAATCCCGATAAGACCTGAAGGCCCATGCCACATCGCGTAAAAGGCGGAGATAACTGCGAGTAAAACCTGGGCGGTGCAGATATTTGAGGTCGCTTTATCCCGGCGAATATGTTGCTCTCTAGTTTGCAGCGCTAATCTAAATGCCAAATTGCCATGGGTATCAACTGATTGACCAACTAATCTGCCCGGAAGTGATCGCTCTAAACCATTTCTTACCGCTAAAAATCCTGCATGTGGTCCGCCAAAACCAACTGGCACACCAAAGCGCTGCGCTGAACCAATTGCGATATCTGCGCCGTACTCCCCTGGTGATTTAAAGAGTGTAAGGGCTAGTAAATCGCAGGCAACAATTGCTAGCGCACCACCTGCTTGAATTTTGGTAACAATGCCTGAGATATCTTTAACTCGTCCAGTTGAATCAGGGTAAGCAATAACTCCAGCGAAGATCTGGGATGGAAAGTTTGCCGCAGTGTAATCACTTTCAATTACCGTTATCTTTAGCGGTTTAGCTCTAGTTTTAATTACCGCCTTAACCTGCGGATGTAAATTAATATCAATTACAAAGGCAGCATCATCACTACCTTGCCAAACTCTTCTAGCTAAGGTCATCGCCTCAGCCGCTGCTGTTGCCTCATCTAACATTGAAGCATTTGCAATTGCTAAGCCGGTTAAATCGGTAACTGCAGTTTGAAAGGCAAAGATCGCCTCTAATCTACCTTGGCTAATCTCTGGTTGATACGGGGTGTAGGCGGTATACCAGCCTGGGTTCTCTAATACATTTCGCAGAATAACTGCAGGTGTAATTGTTCCGTAGTAGCCACTGCCAATTAAAGATTTCATTACCTTATTTTTCTTAGCAATCTCGGAGATCTCAGATAAGGCTGCAACCTCAGAGATACCGACTGGCAGTGATTTTTCAATCTCACCTTTAATATGAATATTTTGCGGAACTACCGCTTTGATAAATGAATCTAAATCTTTATAACCTAGCTCAAGCAACATGGTTTGAATCTGATACTGATTAGGACCAATGTGGCGATCGACAAACTCAGATCGATGTTGCATCACTTCCCCAATCATTTAGGGAAGAATTATATTTGGTTTAGGCGCCTTTAAGCTTTCTGCGTTGGGCTAACTCATCGTTAGATTGACCACTTACAACTGTGCCATCATCAACATTCTCACCCTGAAGTGTGGCGAGAGATCCCTCAACCTCACTCCATACCTTGCCAATGGCGATACCAAATACACCCTGGCCACCTTGGAGTAGATCGACAATCTCATCTGGGCTGGTGCACTCATAGATGGTTGCGCCATCACTCATCAAGGTCATACTCTCAAGATCAGAGACCCCGCGAGAGCGCAGATGTTCAACTGCGGTGCGAATATTTTGAAGTGATACCCCAGTATCAAGTAAGCGCTTTACAATCTTTAAAACTAAAATATCGCGAAAGCCATACAGACGTTGTGAACCAGAGCCGGCTGCTCCCCTAACACCTGGCTCAACTAAGCCAGTGCGTGCCCAATAATCTAATTGGCGGTATGAGATTCCAGCGGCAACACAAGCGGTTGCACCGCGATAGCCAATCTCTGTTGAGTGATTCATGGGGACTCAATTCTATGGGGAGGTGCTAAGTGTAGAAGGGGTACCGGCAAAATTGAACTAAGGACACGAAAAAGTTTAACCCTACCTTCAGGGTTGGACTTATCCGAGGAAATCTTCCGGATTTATCTGATCTAGAAACTCTTTAAACCGCTCCACCTCATCCTCTGCCTGATCTGGAATCTCAATCCCAGCCTCCTCAAGCAATGCTTCACTGGCCAGAATTGGCGCACCCATCCGCAGAGCTAGTGCGATCGCATCACTTGGCCGGGCGGAGATAGTTGGGCCATCGGTGAAATTTAACTCGGCATAAAAGATGCCATCCTTTAACTCAGTTATATGAACCGTTTTTAGCTTTGCCCCTAATTGGCCAAGTACATCTTTAAATAGATCATGGGTTAATGGCCTAGGTGGTGCTACCTCCTGTTGGGCGAAGGCGATTGCAGTTGCCTCCACCGCCCCTAACCAGATTGGCAAATATCGAAGACCATCTGATTCTTTTAATAAAACGATCGGTTGATTGGAGGGCATTTCAACTCTAACACCCATCACCTCAACTGGGTGAAATTTACTCATTGAGAAATAGTAAAAGTATTTATTACTTAGCGCGGTGCAGACCAGCACGTACTAATGAAGCATGCAATCTAATTGATAAAGATGCTAACTCGCGTTCAACCTCTTCCGCTCTCGCCTTTGAATCAGATCCTTTTTGACGAAGCAATGGGGTTGTTACCTGCTCAACTAAACCAATCTCTCGATCTGCAGCTGTCTTAAATGCACGAAGATGACGAGCACCAATTCCAAAGGCGGAGATCTCAGCAACTGCTTTAGCAACAGTTAATGCATCACTATCGTAATGGCGACCACGAATGGCAAGTAAGCCATATGATTCAATTTCAGTTAACTGCTCATCAGAGAGATTTGAGGCAGATAGTAACTCTGCTCTAGTTAGACGAAGATCGCTCTCACTTACAAATTGATCAGCGGTTAATGTGCCATCAACGGAGGCAAGACGTGGTGTGGCAACTCCTCCAACCGCTCTAGCTGGAACCAACCCGCGATCCATTGCATCTAAATTCTCTTTAATAACCTTAAGTGGAAGGTATTGATCACGTTGGGCAAGGAGAACAAAGCGCAATCTATCTAGATCAGTTGTTGTAAATTTACGGTAACCACTTGGAGTGCGTTGTGGCTCTATTAAACCCTCAGACTCAAGAAAGCGAATCTTTGAGATTGTGATATCGGTGAACTCACTACGCAATCTAGAGAGAACCTCTCCGATACTTAAGTAGGCTCTTGCTGGTACAGCCATTATGCAGCCCCCACAAACAAAGTTAGGTGATACTTACCGATTTGAATCTCATCTCCGGCTTTAATCTCTGCCTCTTTTACTGAAACCGCATTTGCATAAGTGCCATTTAAGCTACCAAGATCCTTAATCCGGTAACCATCCTTTTTACTAATTAATGCATGGGATCTGGAGACAGTGATGTCATCAAGACAGATCTCATTACTAATATCTCGGCCAATTTTAATCTCAGCAGCATCTAATAAGTATCGTCCGCCGATACCTGCACCCTTTAGTACTAACAAAATGCCAACTCCCTTTGGTAATTTAGCAACAATGCCTTGTTGTTCACTACTTAAAGATTTATACAACTCATCACTTGCCACCTGCTGCGGAATTGCCCGCAATTGGCGCAAATTGAGTGTTGAGGTAAGGTCATTTGGAGGCGTCGCCTTATCAGCCATAACTCCCCCAGCCGCTTTTACCTAAACTACAGGCTTACCCTATGGCTTGGTCAGGCGGGGGGTCAAGCGGTCAGATTTTGGTACTCAGGCGCAGAAAGTAGGGATTCTTCGAGTGTTTGAGTGACAATTTCGATCTCAGCGATCCACCCAGCCCCATATGGATCAGCATTTATCGCTTCCGGTGCTGTATCAAGTGATTTATTAACCGCAACGATTTTTCCAGTAATTGGGGCATAAATTTCAGAGACTGATTTGGTTGATTCCACTTCACCACAGACTGAGTTTGCAGTAACTGATGCACCCTCCTTTGGTAATTGAATATAAACAATGTCACCTAGCGCAGCTTGGGCAAAATCGGTGATGCCAATTCTAAATTTTGTAGGTGAGATCTCCTTTATCCACTCATGCTCTTTGGTGTAACGAAGCTCTGCTGGCACCTGTGACATTAAAACCCCTTAATAAAAGTAATCATTTCTTTAAGCCCTTATAAAAGTACTGGGCACCTGTATAAAAGTACAGCGCAACTCCCCAGATTGCAAAGGCCCAGCCGATGATAAAACACCACTGACCAATTACGGCCACATCCTCCAAGATTAAAAAAGGAAAGGCGTATAGGAGGTTAAAGGTCGCTGCTTTGCCTAGGTATGTGACCTCTAGAAATGGAATATTGCGAAACTTCTGATAGATAACTAGCAACAGCAGAATTAGATCCCGGCCAATAATTGCGATTACCAGAGACCACGGAATGTAATCTCGGCTAGCTAAAGCAATAATAATAGCTCCGATATAAATTCGGTCAACAGTTGGATCAAACTTTGCGCCAAAAGAGGAGGTCTGGTTAAGTGCTCTGGCAACCTTGCCATCTAAATAATCGGTTATGCCACCGATGGTGATAACCACAAAGCTAGCGATTGGTTGATCAGCGATTAGAAAAAGGTAGAGAAAGAGAGGAACACCTAAGGCTCTAAGCAGTGTTAATGCATTTGGAATATTAACCATTATCTCGATCCTTAATCTTTACCGCCACCTCAATTGGTGTGCCATCAAAGCCAAACTCCTCACGCAATCTTCTCTCAATAAATCTGCGATAAGCACTCTCTAGGAACTCAGTTGCAAAGACCACAAACTTTGGCGGACAAACTCCAGCCTGAGTGGCAAACTTAATCTTAGGTTGCTTACCCCCTCTAACCGGTGGCGGATTGCCACCAACTAACTCCCCTAAAAATGCATTTAACTTTGCAGTTGGAATTCGCTTCTCCCAACTTGTAAGTGCGGTGCGAAGTGCGGGAGCTAGCCGATCTCTATGCCAGCCAGTTTTGGCAGAGAGATTAACCCGCTGCGCCCATGGGTATCGCTCCAGTTGGCGATCAATCTCTTTATCTAAGACTAATTGCCGCTCCTCATCTACTAAATCCCACTTATTCATAACAACTACCAACGCTTTGCCCGCCTCATCTGCCATGCTGACAATACGAATATCTTGTTCGGTAAGTATTTGGGAGGCATCAAAGATAACTAAGGCAACCTCTGCTCGTTCAAGTGCAATCTGAGTTCTAAGAGAAGCGTAGTAATCAGTTCCACTTGCTTGATGAGCCCGCCTTCTAATTCCGGCGGTGTCGATAAATCTCCAAGTAGATCCACCAAACTCAATTAACTCATCCACTGCATCCCTGGTTGTTCCTTCAGCATCATCAACTAATGCTCGGGTTTGCCCAGCTAAAACATTTAACAAACTTGATTTACCAACATTTGGCCGGCCAACTAAGGCAACTCTGCGATAACCATCATCTACCTGCTCACTACCTACCTCTGGCAATTGTGAGATAAGTAAATCAAGTAGATCACCACTGCCGCGGCCGTGGAGAGCGGAAACAAATCGTGGTTCACCTAAGCCAAGATTCCAAAGCGCGTAACCATCTGCTTCATCCTCGGCATTATCAATTTTATTTCCAACTAAAATTACCTTCTTACCACTTTTACGAAGTAGGTCAACTAATGATTGATCCTCATCTAATGCACCAACTTGAGCATCAACTACAAACATAATTAAATCAGCCTCAGCTATTGCAGCCTCAGCTCCGGCGGTTATCTTCTCTGAGATCCCCTCTGGCTTTACCTCCCAGCCACCAGTATCAATTAGAAAAAATCTACGGCCATTCCACTCCGCCTCATACTTAACTCGATCCCGAGTTACACCAGGTGTGTCCTCCACAATTGCCTCGCGCCTGCCAATCATTCGATTTACTAACGTAGATTTGCCAACATTAGGCCGGCCAATGACTGCAATTGTCGGCAACCCCAATAAATTTCGCTGCTTAAGCCACTTCCAAATCTGATCTATTACCTCTTGCAATGACAATCTTG
>CANKTS010000047.1:0-7053 GCA_947486485.1 Actinomycetota bacterium
GGATAAGTATGTGGGTAACTTTTAGGGGCATTACGCCGGGATATGGGTGATTAAATGGCAACTCTAGCTCAAGTCGATCTACAAAAATTATGGGATCAGGTTGTCTTATCGGTCTCAACTCCGCAGTACAACGCATTTTTAAATCGCACCAAACCACTTGGCTTACTTCCTGGTGAGGGTGGTGAGGGATCAAATCTACTTTTATCCGCTCCTGACCTTTTCACAAAGGATGTTTTAGAGACCAGACTTCGAGCAATCTTAACTGAGGAGTTAACAAATCAATTAGGTGAGAAGGTAAATATTGCGGTAACTGTTACTACTGAGATTAAAACTGATGCTAGTGAGGGTGATTTAGTTGAACAGGTTTTTGATGAGCCATTTGTAGAGAATAAAAGTGGGACTGGTAGAAACTCAACCTCCTTAAATAACAATGAGAGCGCCCAATTAAATCCAAGATATATCTTTGAAACATTTGTAATTGGCGCCTCAAATAGATTTGCTCACGCAGCAGCTGTTGCAGTCGCTGAGGCCCCAGCAAAGGCTTATAACCCGCTATTTATCTATGGTGACTCTGGTCTTGGTAAGACTCACTTATTACATGCGATTGGTGCTTACGCAAAGGAGCTTTACGGCTCAGTCCGGGTTAGATATGTCTCCTCGGAGGAGTTCACAAATGACTTTATTAACTCAATTAGAGATGATAAGGCTTCGGTCTTTCAAAAACGTTACCGTGATTTAGATATTTTATTAGTTGATGATATTCAATTTTTAGAAAATAAGGAGCGCACCCAGGAGGAGTTCTTCCACACCTTTAATACTTTATATAACGCTAATAAACAGATAGTTATCTCAAGTGATCGGCCGCCAAAACAATTAACCACTTTGGAGGATCGACTTCGCTCCCGGTTTGAATGGGGACTAATTACCGACATCCAACCCCCAGAGCTTGAAACTAGAATCGCTATTCTTCGCAAAAAAGCTGCGCAGGATAAATTAAACGCACCTGACGATGTGTTGGAATATATTGCCAGCAAGATCTCCACAAACATTCGAGAGCTTGAGGGTGCTTTGATTCGAGTTACCGCTTTTGCATCTTTAAACCGACAAGGTGTTGATCTGTCACTGGCTGAGATTGTGCTTAAGGATTTAATTCCAGAGGAGGGTGGGCCAGAGATAACTGGTTCAACGATTATGGCTCAGACCGCCTCTTACTTCTCCCTATCTGTTGATGATATTTGTGGCAGCTCCCGCTCCAGGGTTTTGGTAAATGCCCGTCAGATCGCGATGTACCTCTGCCGAGAGATGACTGAACTATCTCTACCAAAGATTGGCCAAGCTTTTGGGGGCCGAGATCACACAACTGTGATGCATGCCGATCGCAAGATCCGGCAATTAATGGCTGAGCGGCGCTCGATTTATAACCAGGTAACTGAGCTGACCAACCGGATTAAGCAGCAATCTAAAAAGTAGTCTTTTTAACCAACTAAATACTGAAGGTTTTCCGCAGCCTGATACCCCCAGTTGGGGATAAGTTGTGGATAAGGGTGGGTAAAGCTGTTTATATGTTTAATTTAAAAGGTTTTTAACACTCCCTCCACACCTTACCCACACCTTAAAAAGGGAGTTTTGCCCTATCTGACCTGCGGTTTCTTTAATACCCACAGTTTTAGACCCTAGTTACTACTAACCACTATATATAGAGATAAGGGGTGGGGATTGGCGAACTGTTTAATAAAACTTTAAGTAGTTAAGATTTTCAGATTAAGAAGAAAAGGTGAGTTGATGAAGTTTGTAGTTGACCGTGATCTATTAGTAGATGGCGTTAATTGGGTTTCCAAATCCATATCTAACCGGCCAATCACCACCGCACTCCTTGGAATTGTTATAGAGGTGGCAGATGAGATCACTTTATCTGGCTCTGATTTAGAAACTAGTGCTAAAGCAAAACTTAAAGCAGAGATCACCCAAAAAGGAAAAGTTTTAGTTCCAGGCAGATTACTAGCTGAAATTTCAAGATCACTTCCTGCCAAACCAATTACATTTAATTTAGAAGGAAGTAGGGTTTTAGTAACTGCAGGAAGTGCCAAATTTACACTACCAACCTTGCCATTAGTTGAGTACCCAACCTTGCCAGAGCTACCTAAAACATCCGGAAATTTAAATAGCGACCTTTTTGCAACAGCGGTAAATCAAGTAGCAATCGCCGCCGGTAAGGATGACTCACTTCCCACACTAACTGGTGTTTTTGTTGAGATAAATAAAAATCAAATAACACTTGCTGCAACAGATCGCTACCGGCTAGCGGTTAGAGAGTTAACATGGAGCGCCGCAGATGCCAATATTGAAACTACCTCACTGTTGCGCGCTCGCACATTAGCTGACGCTGCTAAGTCTTTAATTGGATCAACACAGGTAACAATCGCGCTACCAGCAACAACTACCAATGAAAAATTAGTTGGCTTTGTTTCAGAAGGAAAAAGTATGACCTCTAGGGTTTTAGATGGCTCCTTCCCACCATTTAGACACCTACTACCAAATGATTCAACTGCAGAGGCGGTTATCGAGGTAGCGCCATTTTTAGACTCTGTTCGCCGAGTAGCGTTAGTAACCGATAAAACTGTGCCACTGCGGCTTAATTTCTCAAGTAACACACTGCAATTAGAGGCTGGTACTGGGGATGAGGCACAAGCGAGTGAGAAGTTAGATATTAACTATAAGGGTGAAGATATTAATATCGCATTTAACCCAACATTTTTAACAGATGGTTTAACTGCAATAAATACTGCTTTTGTGCATATTACCTTTACTGGCGCAAATAAACCGGCGGTACTTACTGGCCAAACAGAGGCGGGCAGTGCGCCAATCACAAATTATAAATACTTATTAATGCCAATGCGCTACTCCTCATAATCATCTAACTTTAAATTAGTGTTAATCACCAACCTAGCTCTAACCAACTACCGCTCCTACTCCTCACTAGATCTAACTTTAAATAATGGCATCTCAATCTTTATCGGGAAAAATGGTGAAGGTAAAACAAATATTGCTGAGAGCATTCTCTATCTAACCTTCCTAAACTCTCACCGGGCAACTGGTAACACCCCGTTAATTAAATTAGGAAATCCAGCCGCCTATATTCGGGCAAAGGTTAAATACCCAGAGCGGGAGATATTAGTTGAACTTGAGATTAACAATGAGAAGGCAAACCGAGCTAAGGTAAATCAAAACTCAGTCCGCAGTCAAAAAGAGATCTTTGGTATTGTGCAAACAATCTACTTCTCACCAGAGGATTTAGATATTGTCCGTGGTGATCCAGGTGAGCGGCGTAGATTTATTGATCAACTCTTAACTTTAAGATCTCCCAGAGTGGCTGCAGTTATCTCTGATTATGAGAGGGCGGTTAAACAACGCAACTCACTACTTAAAACCAGGGCTTCAATTGATGCCTTAGCCCCATGGGATAAACAGGTAGCAGATTTTGGGGGCCAATTAATAGCTTTAAGGATTAGCGCGCTAGCTGAGCTAAAACCAATATTTAATGGGGTTTATCAAGATATCTCACCAACCAAAGCGGCTGAGATTATATATAAATCAACAGTTGAGTCGGCCTCAATAAATGCCAGTGAAAACAGCGAGAGAATTATGGAAAAGTTAGTAAGTAATCGAGTTTTAGAGATAGAGCGAGGTTTAACTCTAACTGGGCCCCACCGAGATGATTTAACTTTAATGTTAGGTGAGCATCAAGTTAAAGGCTATGCCAGCCATGGTGAGTCTTGGTCCATCGCGCTTTCATTAAAGCTTGCAACATATAAATTATTAAAAAACGATGGCTTATCCCCTATTTTAATTTTAGATGATGTTTTCTCTGAGTTAGATGAAGAGCGCAGGGAACGACTTGCTGAGGTCGCTCAATCAGCAGAGCAAACCCTAATTACAGTCGCGGTAGAAAATGATCTACCAAAATCAATTACCGGCGATAGGTACTTAGTAAAAGCCGGGTTGGTGAGCAAAATATGAAACGAGATCTAGCAAAAGAGTTATATAAATTTTACCGCTCTGGCTTTCGCAAAGTGCGCGCAGATCAAGGCATAGATGTAAGACAAAAAATAGGAGACCCGCAATCAATTGAAAGTATTTTGTCTGAGGTAATTGAAAATCGTAATTGGGGCAAAGGTGTAGCAGAGGGAGGTTTATTTAGTGATTGGCCGCAAATAGTTGGCGCAGATATTGCCGAACACACCACACCAATATCTTTAGTTGATGGGCGATTAACAATTCAATCCTCATCATCTGCTTGGGCGACACAGATGAGACTTATGCAGGTTGAGCTACTTAAAACAATTTCAAACTCAGCACCTGGCGCCCTTGTCGAGGAGTTGATCTTCTTAGGGCCTAATGCACCAAGTTGGAAACGAGGGCTGCGCTCAATCAGAGGGGCGAGAGGGCCTAGAGATACCTACGGCTAGTAACCACCTACAAAACTTAAGTAAAACCTTCTAATATCCACCATATAACCTGTATTTAGGGTATTTGAAAGTACCAAGCCCCAGTAGGATTAAGGGGTGACCTGGTGAAATAATGGCCAGGATCGTCTATAAGCAGTTTGGGGGTGGATTATGCCGTCGAAAAATACCGCTACCCAAACACAATCTAAAAAAGAGCATAAGAGCTATGACGCCTCCAATATCACCGTCCTTGAAGGATTAGATGCAGTTCGCAAGCGTCCAGGAATGTATATCGGTTCAACTGGAGAGCGCGGATTACACCACTTAGTTTATGAAGTAGTTGATAACTCAGTTGATGAGGCACTGGCTGGTTACTGCAGTGAGATAAATGTAATTTTGCAAAAAGATGGCTCAGTTAAGGTAATTGATAATGGCCGCGGTATTCCAGTTGATATGCACCCAGTTGAAAAGAAACCCGCTCTTGAGGTTGTACTAACTGTTTTACACGCTGGTGGAAAATTTGGTGATGGTGGTTACTCAGTATCTGGTGGTTTACATGGTGTTGGTATTTCAGTTGTTAATGCATTAAGCAGTGATCTATCTGTTGAGGTTAAACGGGATGGGTTTAATTGGAATCAAAGTTATAAATTAGGTGTACCAACTGCGCCAGTTAAAAAAGGTAGTGCTACTGAAGATACTGGCACCACCGTCACCTTTTGGCCCTCAAAAGAGATCTTTGAAACCACCGACTTTTCATTTGAAACATTATCTGCCCGCTTTCGCGAAATGGCATTTCTAAACAAGGGATTAATTCTAACTTTAACCGATGATCGAGTAAGCCATGTTGATGAAAAGGGAAACCAGTTACATGCGCGCTACCAGTATGAGGGCGGAATTATTGATTTCGTTAAGCACTTAAATTTATCAAAGGGTGAAACTCATAAATCAATCATTTCTTTTGTTGGTGAAGATAGTAAAAATAAGATGAGCCTTGAGGTTGCAATGCAATGGAATGGTGGTTTTACTGAATCTGTCTACACATTTGCTAACACTATTAATACTCAAGAGGGTGGAACCCATGAAGAGGGTTTTAGAACCGCACTTACCTCAATCGTTAATAAGTTTGGCGAAGAGTGGAGCTTTATTAAAAAGAAAGAGGATCGCTTAACTGGAGATGATGTTCGTGAAGGTTTAACTGCAATTGTTTCTATCAAAATTGCAGAGCCACAATTTGAAGGACAAACAAAGACAAAACTAGGCAATACTGAAGCTAAATCCTTTACTCAAAAGGCAATGAATGACCACCTAACCTCTTGGTTTGAAAAAAATCCAAGTGAAGGAAAAGATATTGTTAGAAAATCAATTGATGCCGCAGCTGCCCGGGTTGCAGCTCGTAAAGCACGTGATCTCTCCCGTAATCGAAAAGGATTACTTGAGGGACGAGGTATGCCAGGAAAGCTTGCTGATTGCCAGTGGACTGAGCCAGAAAAGTGTGAGCTCTACATTGTTGAGGGAGATTCTGCTGGTGGTTCAACAAAAGGTGGCCGAGACTCTAGATATCAAGCAGTGCTACCAATTCGTGGAAAGATTTTAAATGTTGAAAAGGCAAGAATTGATCGAGTACTACAAAACAATGAGGTACAGGCATTAATTACTGCGCTCGGCACTGGAATTCATGATGATTTTGATCTAGCAAAACTTAGGTATCATAAAATTATTTTAATGGCAGATGCAGATGTTGATGGTCAACATATTAGAACATTACTACTTACTTTATTATTTAGATTTATGAAACCATTAATTGAAAATGGTTTTGTTTACTTAGCTCAGCCACCACTATATAAATTAAAATGGGGTGGTAAAGAGCCAGTGCAGTATGCATTTAGTGATAAAGAGCGGGATGGTTTTATTCAAATGGGATTAGATAATGGTAAGCGCCTACCAAAAGAGGATGGTATCCAACGATTTAAAGGATTAGGTGAGATGCCAGCAAAAGAGCTATGGGACACCACAATGGATCCAGCAACTAGAGTTTTAATTAAAGTAACTCTTGAAGATGCAGCGGCCGCTGATGATTTGTTTTCAGTATTAATGGGTGAGGATGTTGAGTTGCGCAGATCATTTATTCAACGCAATGCTAAAGATGTTAGATTCTTGGATATCTAAGAGAGAAATTTTATGGATAAAACATTTACCGATAATGAGAGTGAACATGGCCGCGACCGCCAAGAATCTGTTGATCTACAGGTTGAGATGGCTAGGTCTTATCTAGATTACGCAATGAGTGTAATTGTGGGTCGAGCACTGCCAGATATTAGAGATGGTTTAAAGCCAGTACACCGCAGGGTTTTATATGCAATGTATGACGCTGGTTATCGGCCAGATAAGGGTTATTACAAATCATCTCGAATTGTTGGAGATGTAATGGGAAATTATCACCCACATGGTGACACCGCAATTTATGACGCAGTAGTTCGCTTGGCACAATTTTGGTCACTTCGTTACCCATTAATTGATGGCAATGGAAACTTTGGTTCTCCCGGTAATGATCCAGCTGCAGCGATGCGTTATACCGAGGCTCGTCTTGCACCACTTGCAATGGAGATGA
>CANKTS010000048.1:0-7038 GCA_947486485.1 Actinomycetota bacterium
AGCATAAGACAAACCCACTCGCCTCCTGTTTTCCAATCCTGGCCCAAGCCCCAATATTTTTCGCCCTCTTCACAGTATTAAATGGAATTAGCCAAAACAAAGCACATGGCTTATTAAAGGGTGAGTACTTAATATCTGCCCAAAATGCCAGTTTTTTTGGCGCCCCACTATCCGGCACATTTTTAGGATCATCTGATGGTGGCACAAAACTTATTGCAATTTTACTAATTATCTTTATGTCCGCCACCACCTTCACCACCCAACGACAGTTGATGGTTAAAGGAATGCCAAAGATGGACTCCTCAAATAATATGATGTTGCAACAGCAAAAAATTATGCTTTATTTATTCCCAATTATTTTCGCAGTAACTGGAGTTAACTTTCCAATTGGAGTTTTAATTTACTGGTCAACTACAAACCTGTGGACTTGGGGCCAGCAATATTATGTAATTAAGCGAAATCCAACACCAGGCTCTCCTGCCTATGAAGAGTTACAAAAGAAAAAAGCTGATAAAGGATTACTTGATGAAAAAAGTAATGATGAGGGTGGAACAACAATTACTGAAAATCCAACCGAAACCGGTGGGCAGCGCAAGCAACCAAAGAAGAAGAAAAGACGGCGTTAGTTAAACCATAACAAAACAGTACAAAAACTATCAAACTATCACAAAACCTAATTTGGAGGAAAAATGAGTGAAGTAAAGAGTGAGCAAGTAGTTGAAAAGAAGAGTTTGATCGCCCAACTGGAGGAGGAGGGGGATGTCGCAGCCGACTACCTAGAGGGGCTACTAGATATCGCCGACCTTGATGGGGATATTGATATTGATGTTGAGAATGACCGGGCAGCGCTAGCTATTGCTGGCGGAAAATTAAGCCATTTAGTTGGCTCCCGAGGTGAGGTTTTAGACTCCCTGCAAGAGCTGACCCGTCTAGCGGTGCAGACCTCACTGGGTGAGCGAAGCCGATTGATGTTAGATATTGATAACTTCCGAAGTGATAAAAAAGAGGAGTTAGCTGAGTTGGCCCGGCAAACCGCCGATGAGGTCAAATCCAGGGGTGAGGCGATCAAGCTTCGACCGATGAACGCCTTTGAGCGCAAGGTCATCCATGACACCATCCAAGAGATTGGCCTAACCAGTGAATCTGAGGGTGAGGATCCAGATCGCTGCGTGGTAGTACTTCCCGCTTAAGTTTCACGTGAAACCAACCCCTGATCTACTAGCCTTTTTTAAAGGTAATGAGGATCAGATCCAAGCCTTTGCCCAGATCTTAAAAGGTAAGGGAATTGAACGAGGGTTAATTGGCCCCAAAGAGGGGGAGCGAATTTGGGATCGCCATATCGCAAACTGCCTACCTATCACCACCCTTATTCCAAATGGGGTGCGGGTAGCAGATATTGGCTCCGGCGCGGGACTTCCCGGAGTCGTGATCGCGCTAGCTAGGCCTGACTTAAAGGTAACGCTGGTGGAGCCGCTGCAAAGGCGGGTAGATTTTTTAAATGAGGTAGTAACTGAGCTAAATCTACCGATTGAGGTAATTAGAGGTAGGGCTGAAACTGTAAAAAAACAGTTTGAGATCGTATCCGCCAGGGCGGTCGCGCCACTAGAAAAACTAATCCAAATCTGCTGGCATATGATCCCAAAGGGCGGCTCGCTATTAGCGATAAAAGGGGAGTCGGCAGCGGCAGAGATCATCGCTACTAAGCTTAAAAAAGGCAGCAGTAGCCAGCTTCATGAAATAAAGCTGGCCAACCTGCAACTGATAAGAGTGGTTGAGATAAAGAAAGGTGCTTAACTAGCGCTCATGAGCGCAAATGATGTTTCACATGAAACCGCAGCTAAAACTGTAGTTGGAGTGCGCCGGCTTAAGGAGCCAATGGTTGCCCCCCTTAAAACCCGGATCTTCACCGTCGCCAATCAAAAAGGTGGGGTAGGAAAGACCACAACCGCAGTAAATCTAGCCGCCGCCCTATCTATGGGGGGTTTAAAGGTTTTAGTAATTGATTTAGATCCACAAGGAAATGCCTCAACCGCCTTTGGTATTGATCGGGCCAATAGCGCTGGGATTTATGAGGTGTTAATTAATGATGCACCAATGGCGCAGGTCGTACTCAAAGTTGCCGGCTTTCCGCACCTGGAAGCAATTGCCGCTAACTCTGATTTAGCAGGGGCAGAGATTCAATTAGTACCAGCAGTTGCTCGTGAGTTTAGATTACAAAGTGCGCTACAAACATTTTTAACCAGCAAACAAAATGCTGGCCAACGTTTTGATTATGTTTTTATAGATTGCCCGCCCAGTCTTGGTTTACTAACTATTAACGCATTAGCAGCAGCTGATGAGGTACTAGTTCCAATTCAATGTGAGTACTACTCATTAGAGGGTTTGTCATTGTTGCTTGAAACATTAGGTGAGGTACAGAAGAGATTAAATCCTAAGATAACTCTAACCACAATTGTATTAACTATGTTTGATAGCAGAACAAGGTTAGCAAGTGATGTTGCTGAGAATGTGAAAAAACATTTTCCAAATGAGTTAATTAATATTCCAATTCCAAGAGCGGTTAGAGTTTCAGAAGCTCCATCTTATGGTCAAACAGTTATGACATATGACGCTGCCTCTCCCGGTGCAATTGCATATATGGGTGTAGCACGTGAGATTGCTAATCGAGGCGGGGCACCAATTAATTTAAAAAATGAAACTGCGTAATATGAAAAAAGTTGTATAAATGAATATTCGAAAAGGTGGTCTAGGTAGAGGACTTGATGCCTTAATTCCAACCTCTGTAATTCCAACAAATATTAAAACTCAAGCAGGTATTGTTGTTGCAGATCGAGAGGAGATTGATCTTAATAATATTGTAGCCAATCCAAAACAACCTAGAACTGTATTTGATGAGGATCAATTAACAGAGCTGGCATTATCAATTAAAGAGGTAGGCCTGCTACAGCCACCAGTTGTTAGATCACTCGGCGCGGGTAAGTATCAGTTAATTATGGGTGAGCGCAGATTTCGCGCTGCAAAACTTGCCGGCCTTAAATCAATTCCAGTAATTATTAGGCAAACTAATGATGATCAATTACTTCGCGAGGCATTAGTTGAAAATATTCACCGAAGCCAATTAAATCCACTGGAGGAGGGCGCGGCATATCAGCAACTGCTAAATGATTTTGGCTACACCCACGATGAGTTAGCTATCAAACTTAGTAAATCTCGCCCAGTTATTACTAACACAATGCGTCTGCTCAATTTGCCGCCGGCTGTGCAGCGAAGAGTTGCCGCTGGAGTTATCTCAGCTGGGCATGCCCGAGCACTTCTATCTCTTACAGATGAAAAAGAGATTGAAAATCTAGCAAACCGAATTGTTGCCGAAGGCTTAACAGTTAGGGCGGTAGAGGAGATTGTGGCAAGTGGAGTAGCTTTAGTTAAAACAGCTGGTATTAAAAAAGGTAAGTTAATTGCGCCAAAGCTAGCTCAGATCTCTGCAGATCTATCAGATCGATTAGATACCAGGGTGCGGGTTGAATTAGGCAGAAAAAAAGGAAAGATTGTAATTGAGTTTGCTACCGTTGAAGATTTAGAGCGGATAAATAAGTTAATTAAATAAACTTAATTAATCTGGCGATGTTCCATCTCACTCTTTATTACCTCAGCTAAAGCCTTAATACCCTCTGTAATTCGCTCAGCCGTTGGGTGGCAGTAAGAGATACGAAGTGACCAAGAGCCAAAACCATCAGCATAAAAGGCTGTCCCTGGAACATAAGCAACCTTGGCAGCGATCGCCTTAGGCACTAGCGCGTTGGTATCAATCTCAGGAGGCAGGGTTATCCAGATATAAAAACCACCACCAGGTTTTGTCCAGGTTGTGTTTTTTGGGAAGTACTTATCTAAAGCGGTAAGGGCGGCATCTCGGCGCTCTTTATACAACTTGGCAAAGCTAGCAATTTGATCCCGCCAAGGTTGATTAGCTAAATAACTAGAAATCACCAATTGGGTAAAATTAGAGGGGCAGAGAATAGAGGATTCAGATGCGATCACCATTTTATCTTTAAGTGATTGAGGAACTAATGCCCAACCAACTCGAAGACCTGGCGCAATTGTTTTAGAGAAGGTTCCTAAATAAATAACATTCTCAGAATCACTAGCTCGCATTGCATTTGGAGATGGCTTTTCAAAACCTAATAAACCATATGGATTATCCTCAACAACAAATATATCTTCAGCTCTACAAATTTCTAAAATTTCAGTACGACGATCAGCTGGCAATAAGACACCGGTAGGGTTTTGATAATTAGGGATTAGGTAAATAAATTTAATCTTTCGCCCACTTGCCTTAATTGATTTAATCGCACTGCGCAGTTGAGTTGGAATTAATCCATCTTGATCCATCTCTACATGAACCACCTGTGCCTCATACTGCTTAAAGGTGCCAAGGGCGCCAACATAGGAAGGGGCCTCAACTAAAACCACATCACCTGGATCAATAAAAATTCGCGAGATTAAATCAAGTGCTTGCTGGGAACCGGTAGTCACAATTACATCATCTGGGTGAGCCTTAATTCCCTCCAGCGCCATCACATCACAGATCTGTTCACGAAGTTTGGGATGTCCTTGGCCACTGCCGTACTGCAACGCCTCAGAACCATTTTCAACAATTAACTTCTGCACAACTGAGGCCATCATCTCCATTGGTAAAGCAGAGAGATTTGGCATTCCACCTGCAAGGGAGACAATCTCTGGTCGACTTGCTACCGCAAAAAGGGAGCGGATCTCACTTGCCTTCATACCTACTGCGCGCCGAGCAAATCGATCTGGCAGATTCTCTGGCTCCCCAAGATGCACGCGGTCAGGGGTAATACCTTTAACTACCCGTAAATCTCCCTTGGAGTTCATTAACTAAGTTTGCCATACAAAAAGCGGTAACGATAATTAACTACGCAATCCCGCTCTTCTTAGATCAGATACCCGCAGCGTTCCAGTCCGGGCATCATCTTCAGCTGATAGATAAAGTCGTTGGATTGCCACAATCATCGCCTCAGCTAATTGGTCACGAAAGGAGGCAGCCGCAAGCCGTTTGGCATCTTGTGGACTAGAGAGGTATCCCAAATCAATCCGCACAGTTGGCGCAGTGGTTAGACGCAGCAAGTCCCAACTTTTTCCATGAGTGCGACAATTTAGTAGATCGGTTCGAGCGCAGATCTCACGTTGCAGCAGATTTGCAAATCGCTCACCAATAACTGAGTGCACTCCTTGGGCATCACGGCCGTAGTAATAGGTGGCAACCCCATTTGCTTTTTCATTTTTATAACTATCGACCTTTAATGCAATAACTAAATCTGCATTAACTGAGTTAGCAATCTTAATTCGCTCTAGTTCAAGGGGTGAGTTTTTAGCACTTCTTGTTAACACCACATTAACCCCAAGTGCTAATAATCTTCCCTCTAATCTTTGCGCAAGATCAAAGACCACCTCCGCCTCCACCACACCATGATTACTCTCACCAGTAAAATCTCCACCCCAACTGGGATCAATCACAATTATCTTATTTGCAAGAGCAGGGCTGCGTACTGAATGTTTAGCGCTCTCTCTAAGTTGGCTAGGGGTACCACCGGTAACAGTTTTTACCAATCTCATCAACGCAATTAATGTTGCCGGCCCACACTTGCCATCGACTACTACCCCTACTGATTTTTGAAACTCTTTTACCACCGACTCTGTTGTGCTGCCGTAAACTCCATCAACTTTTCCGCAATTAAATCCCATTTGATTTAATCGATCCTGCAAAGTTGCAACATCATCACCACGAATTAATTCAGGGGTAGTTAAAGATAAAACCCGATCCCCTAACCGCCACCTAGCCTCCTCTAAAGCCCGCTGGGTAATTTGGTTAATTAATCCAGTCGCAGTTAACCCACGTTCTTGTTGAAAAGCTTTCACTCCCTGAGTTAATTTCTCATCAAATAAATCTGAAGGATTTTGAATAAAACCTAATCTAACTAAGGTATTAGAAATTAAGGCAACCGCATCTGAGCGATCTCCTAAATTTAATTGATCACTCATACAAACCTTATTTGATTAGATTATTTAATGTAATTTTCAAGATCCTTCAGTAATGCTGGCTTTGGCTTAGCCCCAACAATACTTTTTACTACCTCACCATTAACAAAGATATTCATAGTTGGAATTGAGGAGATCCCGTACTTCATAGCGATTGCACCCTCTTCATCGGTATTTAACTTAACAATTTTAATTTTATCGCCATACTCATTAGAGATCTCCTCTAAGATTGGTCCAACAGCGCGGCAAGGACCACACCACTCCGCCCAGAAATCAACTAAAACTGGGGTAGTACTTTTTAAAACAACCGCCTCAAAATCTGCAGTAGTTACCTTTGTTGTGGCCATTTTTCTTGCTCCTTTTCACTCTTCTATTCCTTAGTTATATCCCTTATCCTACTTTTAAAAGTTAAATCAATGACCAGCTAAAAATCGCTCCGCATCAAGGGCGGCTTGGCAGCCAGAGCCAGCGGCGGTAATTGCCTGTCGGTAGGTGTAATCAACTAGATCCCCACAAGCAAAGACCCCAGCAATTTTAGTTTTAGTACTCCGCCCTTCAACCTGCACATACCCTTCAGAATTTAACTCAACCTGACCTGCGACCAACTCACTGCGGGGCAGGTGGCCAATTGCAACAAATAAGCCGGTGAAATCTTTAATAGATTCATCCCCACTTACCGTATTTTTTAACTTAAGCCCACTTAGCTTCTCATCCCCTAGTACATCTATTACCTCATGGTTAAATAAAAATTCAATCTTAGGATTTGCCGCTGCCCGTTCAACCATAATCTTTGAGGCTCTAAATGAATCTCTGCGGTGAATTAATACAACCTTGCTAGCAAATTTAGTTAAGAAGGTTGCCTCCTCCATCGCTGAATCGCCACCACCGACTACTGCAATTACCTGATCGCGAAAGAAAAATCCATCACAGGTGGCACACCAAGAGACACCTCGGCCAGAGAGGCGCTTCTCATTTTTTAAACCA
>CANKTS010000049.1:0-6990 GCA_947486485.1 Actinomycetota bacterium
GACAAAACCAATATCGATAGATTTACCATCTATAACTGGCTTAAATCTCTTTGCTCTTACTAATCCACCATCAGATGCTGATAGACCGACCGCATTTACATCACTACCAATTAAATAATTAACAATTGATCTTAAAACACTGCCACTTAAAACCGATTGAACAACCTCAAACACCTCTGCACTTGTTACTCGATAACCAGCAACCTTCTCTCTGCCTAGCCCTTTTTCTTTAAGAGCTACATCTATTTGTGGCCCACCACCATGGACTAAAACTATTTGCTCACCATCTAAAAAAGCATCTGCGATCGCCTCTAATACTGGATCGGAACTCTGCGGGCTTGGTAGTGCATTTCCACCATACTTGATAACCATCATCTAACACCTAAAATCTCAAGGCCAGCATCCTCTGCTAAATCACACATTAAATTAGCATTTTGAATCGCTTGCCCAGCAGCGCCTTTACCTAAATTATCAATCACGGCTGAGATCAGTAATCTATTTACATGCTCATCTACGGCAATTTGTATCTGAGCATTATTTGTTCCTAAGACTGCGCTAGTCATTGGCATACTGCCCACTGGTAGTACTTTGACAAATTTGCTCCCGCTATAAAACGATTGGTAGATCTCTCGGATCTGCTCAGCTGAAGATTGCTGCGTCAATTGGGCGGTGACTGTAGCTAGAATTCCTCTTGGCATTGGCGCAAGAACTGGGGTGAAAGATATTTTTACACTTTCCCTTGAAATAGAAGAGAGAATCTGTTCAATCTCTGGGGTGTGCTGATGGATGCCGCCAAATTTATATGAGGTTAGGTTATTCATTACCTCACTGCCTAACAGATTTACCTTTGCACTTCGGCCAGCGCCAGTAGTACCAGAGGCAGCCACAACCACAATATCTTCAGCATTAATTAGCGAAAGCGCCGGCGCAATTGAAAGTGCGATTGCGGTGGCATAGCAGCCAGGATTTGCCACCTTATTTGCCGATGAGATTAATTTATGATCAACCAATTCCGGCAGGGCGTATACCCAACTACCAGCATGTTTACCACCATAATACTTTTCCCACTTCTTACTATCTATCAATCTAAAATCCGCTCCTAAATCCACAACCTTTACCTTTGGATCAATCTGGCTAATTAACTTTGCCGACTCCCCATGAGGTAGGGCGATAAAAACTAGATCAGAGTTATTAATCTTTGCTATCTCAGTCTCCTCAAAATTACGCCCGGTGAAGTTTGTTAATTGCGGGTGCAGATTTGTTATTGGCTCACCAGCATTGGAGCCGGCTGCAATATAGGAAAGTTTAAATTTTGGGTGATTAGAAAGCAGGCGAAGTAGCTCACCACCTGCATAGCCGCTAGCTCCCACCACTGCTGTCTTCATGGCTCAATGGTAAAGCATAAAAGCATATTTATGCAAATTAACGCATATTTATACATTAACTACGAAGGGTCGCCCCACACTCTTTTCCGGCCTGAGCAACTGCCGCATCTCGATACCTGCCAACCTCATCTGCGGTTAAGGTGCGATCGGCTGCTCTAAAAGAAAGAGTAAATGCCAGTGAAACTTTGCCATCACCTATCTGGTCATAGCGATCAAATAAGGTGACTGATTCCAATAACTCACCAGCACCTGCCCGAAGTGCTCGCTGTAGTTGATCGGCGGTAACATCTTTTTTAACAACAAGTGCCACATCCTGCACAGTTGCTGGCAAATTCCAAATCCTTGGGGCGCTACTAGTTTTTGCAATGGGCAGCTCACTTAAAATTACTGCAAATACGCAGGTGCGCGTCGGCAGATTAAGGGCGGCAATTACCCGTGGGTGAAGCTCGCCAGCATGGGCGATTGGTTTTCCACCAACTCGCAGCTCAGCACAACGGCCTGGGTGCCATGGTGCTAAATCACTACTAACAATCTCAAACTCATTACCAGTTGCCTCCACAATCTCAACCGCTTTAGCAATAGCATCACTCCAAATAAAGTTCTCACCACTACCCTGCCAATTACTTAATGTTTTCTCACCCGCTACCGCAGCACCGACAAAGAGCATCTGCTTTGGCACACCCGCATAAATATCACTAACTACCTTTGCAGATGGACGCTTATCAATTGCAGGATTTACCGCTTTGCCTAAAGTGGTTATATTTCTAAAGACTGTGCCAATCTCAAAAATAGCAAGATCCTTGCCTCCCCTACCAATGTTTCGATTTAATGTAGTTAATAAGCCAGGAATTAAGTGGGTGCGAAGTAGTGGGAAATCCTCAGACATTGGATTTGCGATTCGAAATGATTTTGCCCGATCCCCGGTAAAGCCAAGTAGATCAACCATCTCTTGGCTGACAAATGGAGAGTTGATGACCTCAGAAAATCCCTGAGAGGCAAGCATTGTCGCTATTTGTCGCTTGCGAATTTGCAGAGCCGAAAGACCCGCTCCGCCTTTACCGACTGGCAATCTGGCAGAAATTAATTCATAACCATTAATTCTTGCAATCTCCTCGGAAAAATCTGCAGATGAGATTAAGTCAGGTCGCCAAGTTGGCACCTCAACATTGAGCAGGCTGCCACCTCCAGCTACCTTGCAGCCTATTAATGTCAAAGCATCTTTAACCTGCTTTGTTGAGTAGTTATAACCAATAAATTTAGAGATCTGGGGTATTGAAATCTTTACCTTACGCTTTTTAATTGGTGATCCTGCCTGCGCAGTGCCAAGATACTTTGCCCCTGCTAATTCGATTAATAATTGCCCAGCTCTGGCAGATGCAACCTGCGCTAATGCTGGATCGGTATTTCGTTCAATCCGGCGAGAAGCCTCACTAGATAACATATGAAATCTTGAGTTTCTAGCAATGCTAAGTGGATCAAAGTGAGCAGCCTCTAATGCAATACGGGTAGTTTTACTACTGACCTCAGAGGCAAGACCACCCATCGTTCCTGCTAAAGCTAATGCAGATTTTCCGTCACAAATTAGCAGGTTATCTGGTGCTAACTTCCGCTCTACTTTATCTAAAGTAGTTAGCTTAGAAAACTTATTTGCCCTGGCAACTCTTAAGCCACCACTAACCAAATCTGCATCAAAGGCGTGTAATGGTTGTCCTAGCTCTAACATCACATAATTAGTAATATCAACTGCAAGTGAGATAGAGCGCATGCCACATTTTTCTATTCGACGTTGCATCCATAATGGAGTTGGCCGCTTAACATTTACCTTCTCAAAAGTTCTAATATAGATCGCATCTGCACCACTTTTATCCTCAATCTTTACTGATACCGCTTTACTACTTTTTATCGCATCCATTTTCTTAACAATCTTGATATCAGCTGGGTCTACATACTTACAGCGCAAGGAGCCAGCCAACTCTCTAGCTAAACCTCTAACCGACATTGCATAACCACGATCTGGGTTTACCGCTATATCAAAGACCACATCTTTAATATCAAGTAGGGATATGGCATCTGATCCAATTTTACCCTCCGCTAAAACAATAATTCCGGCATGATCATCACTTATGCCCAACTCTTTAGCTGAACAAATCATGCCATCACTTAACCTCTCATAGGTCTGGCGGGCAGAAATCTTAAAATCACCAGGTAATACCGCACCTGGAACTGCGACAACAACTAAATCATTTACCTTAAAGTTGCTAGCCCCGCAGATAACAAATCTTGTTTTCTTCTCACCTAGATCAAGCCCTACATATCTAATTGGCTTCTTATGCCCAGTTAATTCCTCAATAGATAATACTTTTCCAACCAATAATGGACCGGTTAAATCTCTACCCTGATAATCAACTCCCTCAACCTCAAAGCCAACCTTTACAAATGCCGCAGCAATTTGTTCAGCAGTAAGCTTTGCTGGCAAAGTTACATACTCGCGCAACCAACTTAAAGGTATCTTCACTTTTTACCAACTCCAAAGCTCTGCGTAAAGCGAACATCACCTTCAACAATGTCATGCATATCGGTGATGCCATGTTTAACCATTAAGGTGCGCTCTAATCCCATACCAAATGCAAAGCCAGTATATTTCTTGGTATCAACACCACATGCAATTAATACCTTCTCGTTAACCATGCCACAGCCACCCCATTCAATCCATCTACCATTAAAGAAGACATCAACCTCAGCGGATGGTTCAGTAAATGGGAAAAATGATGGACGCAATCTGGTAGTTACTTCATTACCAAATATTGATTTGGCAAAGTAATCAAGAGTTCCTTTTAGATCAGCCATAGTTATGCCCTCATCAACAACTAAGCCTTCAACCTGATGAAAAACTGGCGTGTGGGTAGCATCTAACTCATCTGCTCGATAGGTCTTACCTGGGCAGATCACATAGATCGGCGGCTTGTGATCTAACATAGTTCTAATCTGCACCGGTGAGGTGTGGGTTCTCAAAACTAACTTCGCCTCGAGCGGCTGCACAAAGAATGTGTCCTGCATTGTGCGAGCTGGATGATCTGCTGGAATATTTAGAGCGTCAAAGTTAAGCCACTCCGACTCTAACTCAGGTCCTTCTGCGACCTTATAACCTAAACCAATAAACAGGTCTGAGATCTCATTGGTAAGAATTGTTAGTGGATGTAGCCCACCTTTAAGAGTTCGTCTACCAGGAAGTGTTACATCAACCCGCTCGGTAAGCAGTACTTGTGAGTCTCTTAAGTTTGCTAACTCAGCACTTTTTTTCTCAAACTCTTGATTTACCTGGGCTCTAGCGCTGCCAATTAACTTACCAAAGTTGGCTCTAGATGCTGGATCAACTGATGCTAAAGCTTGATTAGCTTTTGCTAGTGGTGACTTATCGCCAATGTAATCAATTTTGATTTGCTTAAGGCCATCAAGATCTGCAGTTGCGGCAATTGCTTTCAAGGCTTGAGCTAAATCGCTCTCAATTTGCCCTTGTTCTAACGACATAATCTGCTAAGTCTATAAGGAGAGCCCAACAGAATGCAGGACAATTGCCGCAGCAGAGGCAACATTTAATGACTCAGCAAAGCCCTTCATTGGGATTGCTACTGCAGTCAGATCTGAGGGAAGGTTTGGTAATCCCCTAGCTTCATTTCCAAAGACCCACGCAGAGTTTTGACCCTTAACTTTGGCAATAAAATCGGAGTTAAATTGCTGATCACCCTGACCAGTTAATGCATATAGTGGAAAGTTATTATCTCTAGCCTCACTAATAAAATCTTCAATATTTATGTCTGTTACAACAGGGATATGCCAGAGTGAGCCAACTGTTGCTCTCACTGTTTTTGGATTAAAAATATCAACACTTTCTGCTGAGAAAACTACTGCGTCAAAGCCGCAGGCATCTGCAGTTCTAATAACTGTTCCAGCATTACCAGGATCTTGAATCTGCCAAAAAAAAGCAATTCGCTTAGGCTTACTCGCCCAAAGATCTTTTAACTTCAGCGACTTTGTAGAACAGATTGCAAGAATTCCTTGTGGTGATTCAGCATCGGCCATTGCACTCATGACCTGATCTGAAACTAAAATTACCTCACTCTTTGAAAGAGTTGCTTGGTCGATCTTCTCAGATAATTTAGCCAGTCCATTCTCAGTTAGATAAACTCGCTTCACCGCAAGACCTTCTCCCATTTTAGGAAGAAGTGCCTCAGAGACTGCTTGCACACCTTCTGCAACAAATGAGTTTTCTAGCTCTCTATTTTTCTTACCCCTAGGACCAACAAGAGCCTTAACTCGCTCGATATGAGGCGAATTAAGGCTCGTAATATTTTCCATCTCTAATTAATATTAATTAAGTTAGAGAGTTTAAGCAGTTACAGCGTTTTTGCGAGCGATCTCTACTAGCTTTGCAAATGCTGCTGGATCATTTGTTGCTAATTCGGAAAGAACTCTGCGATCAACCTCAACACCGGCAATCTTTAAACCTTGAATCAGGCGGTTATAAGTCATGCCATTGGCTCGCGCTGCTGCATTAATACGTTGAATCCAAAGACGACGGAAGTCACCTTTCTTATCCTTACGATCATTAAATGCATAAACGAGAGAGTGAGTTACCTGCTCCTTTGCCTTTGAAAAAAGGCGTGAACGTTGACCGCGGTAACCAGCAGCACGCTCTAAGGTTGTACGGCGCTTCTTCGCCGCATGAACACCACGTTTTACTCTAGCCATTTATCTCTCCCTTACTTCAAACCGAGCATGCGCTTGGCTGCAAATGCGTTTGGCGCTTTAGCGGCAACATCGCCAGATAAGCGTCGGGTTAATCGTGAAGATTTGCGTTCAAGCAAGTGGCGTTTGCCAGCACGCTCATGCATGATCTTTCCGGATCCAGTAACACGAAAACGTTTCTTCGCGCCACTATGAGTCTTCATCTTTGGCATCTTCTTACCTCCTGTTGAATTTCTCTACTAAAACTATTTTTGTACTGCTGGTGCTTTTGGCGCTGCTTTTTTGGCAGAACCTGGCTTCTTAGCTGGCCCAAGAACCATTGTCATATTGCGTCCTTCTTGCTTTGGCGCAAACTCAACAATTGCTACTTCAGCTAACTCTTCAGCAATCTTTTGCAATAACCGATATCCCATCTCTGGCCGAGATTGCTCACGTCCACGAAACTGAATAGTTACCTTCACCTTGTCGCCACCCATCAAAAACCTCTCAATATGATTACGTTTTGTTTCGTAATCATGAGGTTCAATCTTTGGTCGAAGCCGCATCTCTTTCACAACTATGTGTGTCTGATTTTGTCTTGCTTCCCGAGCTTTCTGCGCGATTTCGTACTTATACTTTCCGAAATCCATTATTTTGCAGACCGGTGGAACGGCATCTGGTGATATTTCGACGAGATCTAAACCGATCTCCTCCGATAACTTAAGCGCTTTAGCTATTGCTGTTACGCCAAGCTGTTCACCTTGATATCCAATCAACCGAACTTCAGGAACGCGAATTCGATCATTGATACGTGGTTCTGTGCTGATAATTTCTCCTTGCTGTTTCGCTTAGATTGATAAGGCATTACACAAGCGAAAAC
>CANKTS010000050.1:0-6876 GCA_947486485.1 Actinomycetota bacterium
AAATGCTCGGCGAACTGGAAAGCCCTCACCCTCATGTCCCTGTGGTGCGGTAGTAACACTTTTTACACGGCGAGGTCGCAAATTTGTATCAGCAACAACCCGCGGCAAGACAGTGATATCTCTAACGGTTACGGCTGGCACATATCTCCAATATTTATCTTAAGTTAGTAATTATATAACTACTTCTAGCAAACTTTTATTCCTTATAAAGCTTTTAGAGCGCTAACAACTTTGGTGAGTGAATCCTTTGCATCACCAAATAAAAGTGTGGTCTTGCCCTCATATAAGAGCTCATTTTCAATACCAGCAAAGCCTGGTCGCATAGAACGCTTTAAGAAGATCACATTACCGGCTAGGGCAACATCTAAAATTGGCATGCCATAAATTGGGCATCCAGGAGTGGTCTTTGCTGCTGGGTTAACCACATCATTTGCACCAACAACTAAAACAACATCTGTTTGCGGGAAGGTTGGATTTATCTCCTCCATCTCAACTAATTGCTCATATGGCACATTTGCTTCAGCAAGTAATACATTCATATGTCCTGGCATACGACCTGCAACTGGATGAATTCCATATGCAACCTCAACACCCTTTGATGCAAGTAGATCAGCTAACTCTCTAACTGTGTGTTGTGCTTGGGCAACTGCAAGACCAAAGCCAGGAACAATTACTACCCGTTGTGCGTAGTTAAGAAGAATTGCCACATCATCAGCAGATCCTGATTTAACTGGGCGAGCATCTACCGCCCCGGTACTTGCTTGTGCTTTGGCGGTAAAGGCGCCAAATAAAGTTCCAAATAAAGATCTACCCATTGCATCTGCCATCAACCTAGTCAAGATAGTTCCAGAGGCTCCAACTAAGGTTCCAGCAACAATTAACAAAGTAGTTTGCAGTACATAACCTGAGGCGGCAACAGTTAAGCCGGTAAAGGCGTTTAGCAGTGAGATAACAATTGGTACATCTGCGCCACCAACCGGTAGTACAAATAAAACTCCAAAGAGCAGTGAAAGTAAGCCGTTTACCAATAGTGGTGTTGAACCACCGGATGAGATAACCCACCCACCACTTGCTAGAACACCAACTAATGTAAGTGCAATTAATTGACGACCAAATGGAAAGATTACTGGCCGAGTTGTCATTAACTCCTGTAGCTTCATAAAGGTAATAATTGAGCCAGAGAATGAAATACAGCCAACAATTACGGTAAAGACTGTTGCAACCACCTCAGCAGTTGTTGCATCCGTACCTAACTTTAGGTACTCAACAATTGCGACCAAGGCTGCCGCCCCACCACCAACACCATTAAATAACGCTACTAATTGTGGCATCTGCGTCATCTGCACCTTGCGTGCTGCAGGTACTCCAACTAATACACCAAAGGCAATCGCAGCTAAAATTAGATTTTGGTTATGAAGTGCTTTTCCACCATTTGCGTAGAAGAAAACAATTATGGTTGCAATCGTTGCACCAACTGCGCCAATTAAGTTTCCCCGCCGAGCAGATTTTGGTGAGGATAAACCCTTTAAGGCATAGATAAAGCAGATACCAGCAGCTAAGCCAATTAGATCATAGAGATTACGACTCATTTGTTATCTCCAGAGTCCTTCTTAACCTTGGGCTTGCCCTTAAACATCTGCAGCATTCGATCAGTTACCACAAAGCCGCCAACCATATTTATGGTGGCAAGAATTACCGCCGCAAGTGCTAGTCCTAACTCAAGATTGGTATTTGCATGATCTGCCACCACAATTGCGCCAACTAAAATAACTCCGTGGATCGCATTCGCCCCACTCATAAGGGGAGTGTGAAGAGTGGTTGATACTTTAGAGACCACCTCAAAGCCAACAAAGATTGATAATAAAAATATCGCAAGTAAGGCAATTTCATTACTCATAACTTCATTAACCATTACTTACCCTTCTCTCTTTTTGATCCAGCATGTGTAAGAGTTGCAGAGTCAATAATCTCATCTGAAAAATCAGGTTCAATCATCCCAGTTGGCTTACCATCAACTGTTTTACTCATTAGTAATAGTAGATTCACAACATTGCGGGAGAACAACATCGAGGCGTGAAATGCTAATTGGCTAGGCACATCTTTACCGCCCCAGATCTTTACTCCACCACTTGTGGTAGTAATTTCACCAGCTACAGAGCCCTCAACATTGCCACCACTCTCAGCAGCAAGATCTACTACAACCGAGCCAGCTGCCATATGAGAAACCATTTGCGCTGTTACCAATCTTGGCGCAGTTCTACCAGGAACAGCTGCGGTAGTAATTAAAACATCAGCGGCTGCAATATAAGGCGTAAGTAGTTCACGTTGTTTATTAGCCCGCTCCTCAGTCATCTCTCTGGCATAACCACCAGCACCCTCTAAGGCTTCAAGCTCTAAGGTAATAAATTTTGCTCCCATTGATTTAACCTCATCAGCAGATGCTGGGCGAACATCATAAGCTGAGACAACTGCGCCTAATCTTTTTGCAGTTGCAATCGCTTGAAGTCCGGCTACACCTGCACCTAAGACCACAACCTTTGCTGGGGTAACAGTGCCGGCTGCGGTCATAAGAAGTGGGAAAAACTTTGGTGATAACTCAGCTGCAACTAAAGATGCTTTATATCCAGCACATAATGCTTGTGAGGTGAGGGCATCCATTGATTGAGCGCGGGAGATTCTAGGAACCATCTCAAGTGAGATTGCAGTAATACCAGCGGCAACAGCTGCATCAATAGAATCAGCGGCGGTCATAGAGGACAAAAACGAGATAGTAATTGCACCCTTTTTAAGGCTTTTCATTTGGGCAGGATTTAATGGTTGAACTGAAAGAATTACATCACTATTTGTTAATACCTCACCTGATTTAATCTGCGCCCCAGCATCACTAAATTGTTTATCTGAGTACTCAGCAGATACGCCAGCACCAGATTCAATTACAACTTCAAGGCCTGCTTTAGTTAACTTTGAAATAATATCTGGAACTAAGGCAACCCGTTTTTCACCAGATTTAATCTCTTTTGGGACAGATATACGCATTGGGTAACTTTACCTAACCTTTACTTGATTTGTAGCCAGATTAATTTGTGGGATAAATCTACTTTGCTACTTAATTACCGGTTAATTCACCTCTAGTTAGGTGATAGAGCAGCGCTTGAATAGTTGTCCGGCGGTGGAAAGCCTGTCGCCAAACTACAGATTTAGGGCCATCAATTACCTCAGCTGCTACCTCTTCACCGCGATGTGCTGGCAGGCAGTGCATAAAGATTGAATCCTTTGCAGTTAACTTCATCAAATCATTTGTTACCGCAAATGGCGTAAGGGCGGTGAACTTTTCTGCTCTATCTGATTCAGAATCACCCATCGACATCCAAACATCGGTGTAAACCACACTTGCACCACTGACCGCCTCCTTTGGATCAGTTACTACCTCAATCTTTGCCCCCGATAGTTTTGCAATTTTATTCACTTGCTCAACTACTGAAGATTTAGGTGCCCATTTACCACCAGGGGTAGCAACTACAACATGTGCTCCCAGTGTTGCACCCATTATCAACCAAGCATTTGCCACATTATTTCCATCACCTAGGTAGACAAACTTGCGATTTTTAATATCTTTACCAAAGTTTTCTCTAATTGTTAACCAATCGGCAAGTAATTGAGTTGGGTGATCATCATCGGTCAATGCATTAATTACCGGAATAGTTGCATACTTTCCTAACTCATCAACATCGCTTTGCGCAAAGGTTCGCACTATAAGTGCGCTGCAAAAGCCTGAGATAATTTTTGCAGTATCTGAGATGGTTTCACCACGGCCGATCTGTAGATCATCAGCTCGTAAGAAGATTGGTGTGCCACCAAGATGGGCAACTGCGGTTTCAGAGGCGAGTCGAGTTCTAGTTGAAGATTTTGTCATATAGATAGCGACAGTTCTTTTGGCTAATGTTTTTTTAGCACGGAGCGGCTTTTTTGCAAACTTGCTGGCGGTATCAAGCAGAAGTTCGATATCTGCTTTCGACAGATCTGAGCTTCGCAGCAGACTCTTAAGTGGGGAGGCCATTGGTAAATGGTAGGCGATAAATTTGGATTAAGATTTGCCCATGGGTTTTCTCGATGATTTACGCGGTAAATCAAGTAAGGGCGGCCTTCTTGAGAAAGAGGTGCTCACTCCAACCGATGAGGGCGATCACGAGCGATTTTCACATTATGTAGATAAGAACAAGATCACCGAATCGGCCGTTACCGGCAAATCTGTTAGAGCATTATGTGGCAAGAAGTGGATACCAAACCGTGATCCACAAAAATTTCCAATCTGCCCAACATGTAAAGAGATTCACGCTCGCTTAAAGTAATTTCTCAGTTAATACCGATACCCTAAAATATATGGGATCGCGCAAATTATCAGTAATTGCAACCGCCCTTACCTTTTTAATATCAAGTACTACCGCATCTTTGGCAGATAATCCACCAAGAAGAATTCTCTCTGGCTGGCTGCCAGATTACTCACTTGCCAGGAATCTGCCGACCGTTGAGGGCAATCTAGATTTAATTAGAGATATCTCACCATTTTGGTATGGCCTAACTGGTGAAACAAGTATTAAAGATAAATACGCACTCGGAAAATACACCACCCCGATTGAGCAGGTAATTAGCAGGCTGAAGGCAAATAATTTAATACTACTTCCAACTATTACCGATGATAATCCAAAGCTAGTGTTAGCAAATTTATTAGCAAATCCAAGCTCTCGAACTAATATTGTGCAAACAATTAAAGCCCTAGTACTAAAGTATAATTACGATGGAATTGATCTTGATTTTGAAACCTTCTATACCCAAGATGGCCGATCATCCTGGGCTACATTAAAACCAAATTGGATTGCATTTATTAAAGAACTATCTACCGCTCTGCATGATCAAGGAAAACTCTTATCTGTTACAACACCTCCTGATTTCGCGCCAGAGACTAAGCGGGCAGGTAACTCAGTATTTTCCTGGGCTGAGATTGGTCCACTAATTGATCGACTTCGAATAATGGCGTATGACTTTTCTACAACAGCTCCTGGTCCAATTGGGCCGCTACCTTGGAGTGAGGATGCAGTTAAGTATGCAGTTACTCAAATGCCAGCCTCTAAAGTATTTTTAGGTATTCCAGGTTATGGCCGGGATTGGATTACAAAGGTTGAAGGTGTTTGTCCTAAGGATTTTGCAAGCTCAGTTGTAGTTGGAGCTAAGGCTGCAGTTGTAATGCGAGAGGCGCTAACACTTGCAAGCAGTAACAATGCAACTCCTACCTACAACAGCACACATGCTGAATCAACCTTTACCTATAAAAAAACCTATGTTGATCCAACAAACTCAGCGAGTTTTTGCACAGCGAGTAGAACTGTTTGGTATCCAGATGAACGCAGCTATACCGCCCGCACAAATCTTGTTGGCAAGTATCGGTTAGGCGGAATAGCGGTTTGGACCTTTGGTATGGAAAATACCGCCGCAATCGCCACAATTAGAGATATTGCAAAATCTATTGCTCCAGATCAAGTAATTGGCAGCATTGCTACTGATTTAGAGCAGATTGCATATGGCTCAACCTTTAATTTAACCGGTACATTTAAATTGCCAGATAAAACTCCCATCTCATCTTTAAATGTCAGATTTGAAATAAAAAACAGCGCTGATAACACCTGGCGCACCTTAGCTGCAGGGGTTACCGATGCATCTGGTGTGATTGCAGTTCCAGTAATCATCGCTCAGAAAAGTCAGATTCGATTAGTTTCTGAAGGTAGTTGGGAGAGGCTAGAGGGCAAGACTGATGAAAAAGTTATTTCGGTGGTGCCAAGTGTTTCACTCTCACTTCCAGCCTCTGTTAAGGCAGCTGCTACTTACTCAGTTACCGGGCAAGTGCTACCAAAGGTTGCTGGAATTAAGGTGACAGTTAAACAAAATGGCAAGTCAGTAGGTGAGTTCATAACTGAGGCAAGCGGTAGCTTCACCTTCAATATCGCACCTTCTGCAACTGGATTAGCCACTTACCAGGTGATAATTGCTGCGGGTGAGAAAAATACTGCCGGCATAAGTGATGAGATAACCGTTTTAGTTAGATAATTTACTTATGAGCTCACAAACCCAAGTTGAAGAGGAGTTAGATCTTAGTAAGTTCTTTGATAATTTGTGGGTAACAATTGTTTGGGATGATCCAGTTAATTTAATGAATTATGTTACTTATGTATTTATTAAGTTGTTTAACTTCTCAAAGGAAAAAGCACATAAGTTAATGATGCAGGTCCACACCGAAGGCAAAGCAGTTGTTGCATCTGGCAGTAGAGAAGAGATGGAACGAGTAGTTACCCAACTTCATGAGCATGGGCTTTGGGCCACACTTCAAAGAGATGATCATGGGCGAGTTTAAAGGCTCTGCTAAGGCAGGTGATCTATCAGTTGCGCTAAGCAACGATGAGTTACACATCTTAATAAATCTTGTTGAGCAGCTTCTTGAGTTATTAGGTGAGCGAAATTTCACCCATCATTACCAATCAGATGATCCATTTGCACAATTAATGGCAGCCTCTCTTGGAAATCTTGAATCTGCAATTGAACAACCAGAGGATCCTGTACTTCGCAGGTTATTGCCAAATGCATACGCAGATACTGAGAGCTCTGCTGAGTTTCGTAAATACACTGAAAGCTCACTTAGATCGGTGAAGCAAACTCACTTAATGTATTTACGGGAGCAATTAGTTTTTCCAGTAGATCATGAGCTGCCTAAGGCAGATATTGCAGTTACCGATCCTGCTCAATGGCTGATTGCAATCAATGATCTACGGTTAGCACTTGCGGTTAGATTAGATATTAAGCAGGAAAGCTTTGAAAAGTATGAGTTAA
>CANKTS010000051.1:0-6854 GCA_947486485.1 Actinomycetota bacterium
CAAGGACAAATGTAGATGTACTTGCAATGTCAGCCACACCAATTCCGAGAACACTTGAAATGGCAATTACTGGCATTAGAGAGATGTCTAATATAACTACGCCACCAGAGGAGCGACATCCAGTTTTAACATATGTAGGACCTTATGATGAAAAACAAGTAACTGCAGCAATTCACAGAGAGTTGTTAAGAGATGGACAAATCTTTTATATTCATAATCGAGTTGAAAGTATTGATGCCGTAGCGCAGCGAATTAAAAAGTTAGTTCCAGAGATAAAGATTGCTATCGCCCATGGTCAGATGAATGAGCGGGTATTAGAGGAGGTAATTTTAGGGTTTTGGAATAGAGAGTTTGATTTACTTCTATGCACAACAATTATTGAAAGTGGAATTGATATTCCAAATGCTAATACTTTAATTGTTGATAGATCTGATTTATTTGGGCTATCCCAGCTTCACCAATTACGTGGGCGAGTTGGTAGAAGTCGCGAGCGAGCCTATGCATATTTTCTCTACCCAACTGAGCAACCAATTACTGAGTTAGCCCATGATCGACTAACTACAATCGCAACAAATACAGATCTTGGTGCGGGCATGCAGGTTGCACTTAAAGATTTAGAGATTCGCGGTGCTGGTAATTTATTAGGTGGTGAGCAATCAGGTCATATTGCAGAGGTAGGCTTTGATCTGTATATGCGCATGGTGGCAGATGCGGTAGATGAGTTTAAGAGCGGCTACTTTGCGGAGAAGCCAAAAAATAATGAGTGCAAAGTTGAGTTACCAATTAATGCTCACTTACCAGTGGATTACATTGAATCGGAGAGATTAAGGTTAGATATTTATCGTCGAATGGCAGATGCCACAGATGATCTAGCTTTAGCTGAAATTAGATCTGAGTTATTAGATCGCTTTGGTCCATTGCCTGAACCTGCGCAGGAGTTATTAGCGGTAGCAGCACTTAGATTATTTGCAAAAAGCTTAGCCCTGACAGATATTGCTTTTGCTGGAAAAAGTCTGCGCCTGTCACCAGTCTCACTCCCAGAATCTGCACAACTGAGGTTAGCCCGACTATACCCAGGGTCAATCTACAAAAATGCCAGTCAAATTCTCTTAGTTGCTAGACCTGTTGCTGCAAATTGGATAGAAAGTGCACCGATAGGGGATACTTCAACTATTGAATGGGTAGAGACAGTTCTGCACAATCTTATTGCCCCAACTGCTAGTAAATAACTAAAGGATAAATACAATGCAATTTTATAAGAGATTACTCACTGGGTTAATAGTTGTATCTCTTCTTACTAGCTGTAGTGAAATGAGTTCTGGTGTAACTGTTGGAAAGAAAGAGATAAAAGCTAGTGAGATTCAAAAGTCAGTTGATGAAGTTCTAGTTGCTCGTAAAAATATAGACACCTCGCAGATGCAGTTAGTCGAAGGCCCTGAATTACTTCGCAATCAAGCACAATTTGTAATTATCTCTAATGTATTAGACAAAATTGCAAACGATATGAAATTATCGGTGACGCCAGCAGATATAGCCGCGCGGCGCACAAATATTATTACTCAAATTGGCGGCGAAGGTGAGTTACCTAAGGCCCTAGTTGGCGCGAGCCTTGCAGAGTCAAATCTAAATGCCTACTTACGTATTTTAATTATTTCAGAGCGAGTTACTTCAGAAATTATAAAGTCTGGTACGCCAGAGAGTGAATCAGCTGATGCGGTAACAAAAATTGTCACAGAGGCAGCAGCAAAACTTGGCGTAAAGGTAAATGCTAAGTATGGAAAATGGAATCCAAAGAGTGCAACAATTGATGCTGCTGATGTAACCGATGGCGCAGTAACCCCACTTCCTTAATAAAATAAACTGAAGTTATGAGTTCAGAGCTAACCAGGCTTCGCGAGGTTATGGACAAACTTCGCTCACCTGGTGGCTGTCCATGGGATATCGAGCAAGACCACGCCTCACTCCTTAAATTTTTACTTGAAGAGTCCTATGAGTTTATTGAAGCAGTTGAAGAAAATGATCAAAATGCAATTCAAGAGGAGTTAGGTGATCTACTGCTGCAAGTGTATTTTCACTCTCGAATTGCTGAGGAAAATAAAGATCAACCATTTAATATTGAGGATGTTGCAAAGACGGTCGCTGATAAATTAGTGCGGCGTCATCCCCATGTTTTTGGTGATACTAAGGTTGAAAATAGTGCACAGGTGCTAGCAAACTGGGAGGTAGCGAAAGCAGCTGAGAAGGGACGAAGATCGGCAATTGATGGTGTGCCACTTGCCCAACCAGCACTACCACTTGTTACTAAGTTGCTCTACCGAGCTGAAAAATTTAATTATGAAATACCAATTAATCAAATGATGAAACTGCCAACAGAAATCGAAGAAGATCAATTTGGCCAACTTCTACTTGGCCTAATTGCACAAGCGGTAAGTAAAGGTCTCGATCCAGAGGCGGCGCTACGAGGAGCAGCCAAATCACTAATTGCGCAGATTCAGGCGCATGAGACAAGGTAGAATTAACTCATTATCCAAGTTTCATAAATAGTTTTTAGGAGAGATTGTGGCGAAAATTAAGTCAGTTCAAGCCAGAGAGATTTTAGACTCCCGAGGAAATCCAACTGTCGAGGTTGAACTTACTTTAGATGATGGCACTAACGCACGGGCTGGTGTACCCAGTGGTGCATCAACTGGTGCATTTGAGGCAGCAGAGCTTCGTGATGGTGGTAAGCGCTACTTAGGAAAAGGTGTGCAAGCGGCGGTAAAGAATGTAAATGAAAAGATCGCACCTGCTGTAGTCGGCCTTGATCCCCGCGAGCAGCGCCATATTGATGAGAAGATGATTGAATTAGATGGCACAAAAAATAAGTCAAACCTAGGTGCTAATGCAATTTTAGGTGTCTCACTTGCAAACGCTAGAGCTGCTGCAGCAAGTGCAGATATATTTTTCTTTAGATATATTGGTGGCTCTAGCGCAAAGACTTTACCGGTACCAATGATGAATATTTTAAATGGCGGTGCTCATGCGGACACTAATGTTGATATTCAAGAGTTTATGGTTGCACCAATTGGTGCAGATACCTTCAAAGAATCCTTACGTTGGGGCGCTGAGATTTACCACAGCTTAAAGTCAGTACTTAAGAAACAAGGGCTAGCAACTAGCGTTGGTGATGAGGGTGGTTTTGCACCTAATCTTGCTAGCAATCGAGCAGCACTTGATTTAATACTTGAAGCAGTAGAGCTTGCTGGCTTTAAAGCTGGTAAAGATATTGCACTTGCTATGGATGTGGCAGCAACAGAGTTCTTTGATAATGGCACATACAACTTTGAGGGTAAGAAATTAACCTCAGAACAAATGATTACTTATTATGCTGAATTAGTAGCAGCGTACCCACTAGTTTCAATAGAAGATCCACTAGATGAGAATGATTGGGCTGGCTGGGCAAAGTTAACTGCTGATCTTGGCGAGAAGATTCAAATTGTCGGTGATGATCTATTTGTGACTAACCCTGAGCGACTTATGCGGGGTATTGAAAGTAAGACTGCAAACGCATTATTGGTAAAGGTAAATCAAATTGGTACATTAACTGAAACAACTGATGCGGTGAATTTAGCTCACAAACATGGTTATCGCTCAATGATGAGTCACAGATCTGGTGAAACAGAAGACACCACAATTGCTGACTTAGCAGTTGCATTTAACTGTGGCCAGATTAAAACTGGCGCCCCAGCGAGATCTGAGCGAGTTGCTAAATATAATCAACTATTAAGAATTGAAGAGGAGTTGGGTAGCTCTGCAATCTTTGCAGCTCGCGCCGCTTTTCCTCGCTTTAATAAGTAAATATGCCTAGGCGCAAGTTTTTTGCAGCTCAGCTAATATCTGCATCCCGCAAATCAATTAAATCTCACCTTAAACAACGTGGGTTGTCTAACCGCGCGCTGATTGTGGGAATTACTTTATTTGCACTTGCAGTAACTCTGGCGCCACCAATTCAACATTACTTCACACAAAAAGCTCAGATTAATTCATTGCGCACCCAATTAGCAGATAATAAAGCGATGCTAGAAAAAGCAGCAGAAGAGTTATCTCACTGGAATGATCCAGAGTATGTTGCAGGACAAGCAAGAGCCAGATTACATTTTGTTTTTCCAGGTGAGCGCCAATACATCGTGGTGGGAGATGAGGCGATAATAGATACTGATGAACAAACTAAGGTTTCCGAACAACTTCCAGTAGGGCTACCTTGGTACTCCAGATTAATTTCATCAATTACAAGTACAAATGTAAATCGTTAAAATGGTTAAGCCACAGAATGAATTTAAAAGAGAGCAACCAACAGAGAAAGATTTAGAAACTGTGGCTGCCCAACTAGGTAGAACTCCCCGAGATGTTTCGGCAATTGCCCATCGATGTCCATGCGGAGCACCCGATGTTGTTGAGACTCCACCCCGATTAGCTGATGGCACACCATTTCCCACCTTTTACTACGCAACCTGCCCCAGGTTAACTGGTGCTATTTCAACCTTGGAAAGCTCTGGCTTAATGGGGCAGATGAATGAACGCTTGCAAAATGATAATGATCTTGCAGGTAGATATAAAGCAGCGCACTTAGATTATGAGGCGGCAAGATCTGCTCTAGCAAAGCAAGAGAATATAAATGTGCCAGAGCTAGCAGGTGTTACCGCAGGTGGAATGCCTGACCGAGTTAAATGTTTGCACTCACTTATCGCTCACTCACTCGCTGCTGGCTTTGATGTAAATCCACTAGGGGATGAGGCTTTAATTGCACTAGATAATTGGTGGCTTACTAAGCCATGTAGTGAGATAAGTAATTTAATTGATGGGCAAAGTAATTGAGTCGAGTAGCAGCTATTGATTGTGGGACAAACTCAATTAGACTTTTAATCGCCGATATTTCAAATGGAAATTTTCATGAAGTATTGCGCACAATGGAGATAGTCCGACTTGGCCAAGGAGTTGACCAAAATAAAGCCTTTCATCCAGATGCAATTGCTAGAACTTTAACTGCTGTCACATTATTTCAAGATCAGATTGCAAATAAGGGCGTTGAAAAAATTAGATTTTGCGCCACCTCTGCCACTAGGGATGCAACAAATCGAAATCTATTTATCGATGGAGTACGAGATGTTTTAGGAGTTGAGGTTGAGGTAATACCGGGGGAAGAGGAGGCTGCTCTTTCCTTTATAGGCGCAACAAAGGAGTTAGATCAAAGTGAGGGCCCCTTTTTAGTAGTTGATATTGGTGGTGGCTCTACTGAGTTTGTTTATGGTGATAAAAAAGTAATTTCGGCAAAGAGTGTAAATATTGGCTGCGTGCGAATGAGTGAGCGACATTTAAATACCCAGCCACCGAGCACGGCGCAGATTTCTCAAGCAATAGTGGATATTGATATTGCAATCACCCAAGCAGCATCGGTTGTGCCAATTACAACTGCAAAAACCTTAGTAGCAGTTGCTGGCACAGCAACAACAGTTGCCGCCGCCGCTCTTAACTTGCCAGAGTATGACCGGCATATAATTCACTTATCAAAGATCTCTGCTCCAGCAGTTCACAAAGTAGCTGGTAGTTTTCAAGCAATGAGTAAGGATGAGATCTCATCCCTTGGTTATATGCATCCAGGTAGAGTTGATGTAATCACCGCTGGCGCCTTGGTTTTATCTAGAATTATGGCTGCCACCGGGGCTAGCGAGTTTGTTGCATCTGAGTCAGATATTTTGGATGGAATGGCATGGTCTCTAATAAGTTGAGCGAAGATTTTGAGGCAAGAGGTAGTGGGATTTGGCGGTGGAAAAGAGAAGGTAGATTTACCTCCTGAAGATTCGCCCCTGTAGCCCAATGGCAGAGGCATGCGACTTAAAATCGCACAAGTGTGGGTTCGACCCCCACCGGGGGCACGCTCAATTCGGCGAATCTTCAGTAAATTCTAAGTTTAACTACTGGGTAGGAATAGCAGTGGGAATTGGAATTAGTTAATATTTGTTTTACAAAAGCAGGCTATTCAAAACGCATAACCTACTTAAGCGATAAGAAGGAGAAGAATGAAGAGCTCAAACCCTGTACTTGGCAAGGCATTTGGTCAACCATCAAATAATCAGGTTGAACTATTGGAGTCCACCTTTAACGCTCCTGCCGCCTCATCAATTCGCACAGGTCGTATGACAATTGAAGATGTCATCGCTAAAACTGGATTTTTATTTACAATATTAGTTGTAGTAGGCGCATTCGCTTGGAATGCAAATCTTGGACAAGGTTCAATACTAATTGGCTTTTTAGGTGGCTTTGGCTTAGCAATGGTAATTAGTTTTAGCAAAAAAATTAGACCACCATTAGTAATTGCATATGCTGCCTTTGAGGGATTAGCACTTGGCACATTAAGCCATTATTACGAAGCGGTTTATCCTGGAATTATTAGCCAGGCAGTAATCGGTACTATCGCTGCTTTTGCTGGAATATTAATCTCCTACCGAAGCGGTCGCCTTCGTGCTACACCACAATTTACCCGCGTAATCATCGGTGCATCTATTGGTTACTTCATCATTGGATTAGTTTCACTAATCACATCATTCTTTGGTGTTGGCCAAGGGCGAGGTTTTTATGGCGTATCTGGTCTTGGCTTACTACTTGCGGTCGCTGGCGTTGCTCTTGCCAGCTTCTTCTTGGTATTAGATTTTGATCAAATCCAACGAGGCGTAAACTCTGGTGTTCCAGAGCAAGAGTCATGGCGTGCATCATTTGGTTTGATGGTAACCATCGTCTGGCTATACCTTGAGGTACTGCGCCTGCTTTCAATTTTGCGCAACAGCCGCTAAATAAACTTACCTAACAGGGGTTGTGAG
>CANKTS010000052.1:0-6767 GCA_947486485.1 Actinomycetota bacterium
AGTAGTCACCACGGGCGGTAAATATTGCAATAATCAATTTGGCGGCAGAAGCATATTGATGAGGCGCAGTAGCTAAGGCCGGTAGGTAGGATTAGCAAATGGCTGAGTTAATAATTGCCCTTTACTCCGATGATTCATCAGTTCGTTCCTCAGTTAAGGCAGCGTTGGGCAAACAACTAGATGCCACACTTGCTATTCATGAAATTAAAGAGTTTGCCACAGCTGATGCACTTCGGCTTTATGTTGATAGCAAAAAAAAGGTTGATCTTTTTATATTAGATGGTGAGGCGGTCCCAGAGGGTGGCATGGGAGTTGCCAGGCAATTAAAGGATGAAGTATTTAACTGTCCACCAGTTTTATTAATTACCGGGCGGGTGCAAGATAACTGGCTGGCTGCCTGGTCAAAAGCTGAGGCAACTACCTCACATCCAATCGATCCATTTAATCTTGCCGCAAAGTGTGCAGCTCTTCTTAAAGCCGACTCTGCGCTCGCTAAGTAAATTTAGTAGCTGTTTATGAGTTGGGATGCAGTTTTCACCTCTCTCACAAATAAATCTGATTTAAGTAATGAGCAGATTACTTGGGCGATGGCGCAGATACTTGAGGGCAAAGCTGGTAATGATCAGATAAAACAATTTTTGCTAGGACTTAAATTAAAAGGGGAGAGTGCAAGTGAGGTAAGCGCTCTTGTAGCGCAGATGTATCAATACGCCGCCCCAATTAATATCACCGAACGTGCTGTTGACACCGTTGGTACTGGTGGAGATGGTGCAAACACAATTAATATCTCAACTGCTGCAGCAATCATTACAAATGCAGCAGGGGCGAGGGTGGTAAAACATGGTAATCGAGCCGCCACCTCAAAGTCAGGCTCAGCAGATTTGCTTGAAGCACTTGGCATAAAGATTGATTTAACTGGAAGTGAGGTTGAACAAACAGTTCACAAGATTGGAATCGGTTTTTGTTTTGCCCCAATTTTTCACTCATCAATGAAGCATGCAGCCGCTGCCCGTAAAGAGATTGGTGTACCAACTGTTTTTAATATTTTAGGACCACTTGCAAATCCAGCTAAGCCGGTGGCATGTGCAATTGGTGTGGCCCGGCGTGAGTTACTACCACTGATGGCGCAGGTATTACTTGAACAAGGCAAAGAGGGCTTTGTGTTTCGCGGTGATGATGGATTAGATGAGGTATCACTTGCTACCACTACAACTGTAATTCAAATTAGTAATGGTAATTTAATTGAAGAGGTATTTAATCCGGCTGAGTTAGGAATAGCATCAGCGCCAATCAGCGAATTAGCAGGTGGGGATGCCAAATTTAATGCTCAGATGACAAAGCAAATCTTTGACGGAAAAGCCGGTGCTATGCGAGACGCGGTGAGCTTAAATGCTGCCTTTGCAATTGCCGCCTTTAAGGCAGATTTTTCACTACCGCTACAGACTCAAATTGCGAATGGTTTTGTCTTAGCCAACAAGGCAATTGACTCTGGCGCTGCCCAATCGATACTTAAAAAATGGGCGCAATTAACTAATGAAATAGTTAGCGCTAGATAGAGCTAAGCCCCCAATAGTTTTTACGCTGAATGTGAGCAGCAGTTTTTGCAAATTCGAGTAAAGCCTCAATCGTATTAATTTCAATAGAGCCAAGGCGTTCAAATAATGCATGCAAAATTTCAGTTGTCGCTTTTGCATCATCTAATGCTCGGTGGTTTGGTTCTACAGTTGTGCCAAAGAACTGAGCAAGTGTGCCAAGTTTGCAATTTGGTACATCCTCCTTTGTTAAAACTTGGCGAGCGATAGTGACGGTATCTAAAGTTTTATACATTGGCCACTTTATATCTAATTCTTTCGCCGCACTTTTAAGAAAACTTAAATCAAATGGAGCGTTATGAGCAACTATTATTGTCTCATTCTCACCTCCAGCAAACTCTAAAAAAGCCGGAAGTATTTCATCTATCACTGGCGCATTTGCCAACATCAGATCGGTGATACCTGTCATCTCGGTGATGTAATCAGGAATTGGCGAAAGAGGATTTACAAATGATTCAAATTGATCAAGCAACTGTCCGCCTTTTACCTTAACCGCACCGATCTCAGTTATTGCTGCCCCATTTTTAGGTGAGGAGCCGGTGGTTTCTAGATCAACAATTACAAATGTTGTTTGGGCCAGGGCTGTGTCAGACATGGCTAAAAGATACCGCTAGGTAATGACAGATTAGAGATTAAAAAACGCCTTAATTGAACTTACAATCATCTCAACTGCAATTGCAGAGAGTAGTAAGCCAGCGATTCGTGCCAGCAGGGTAACGCCGGAGTCTTTGATTACCGCCAAAATCTTGGTGGAGAACATAAAGGTTAAACCGATAATTATATGAACTGCCACAATGGCAAGTACTAACGCGCCAAGTTGATCTGCGCCATCTGCTTTTTGGACATAAAGCATTGTGGTAACGATTGCACCTGGGCCAGCAAGTAATGGTGTGCCAAGAGGAACTAGGGCAATATTTTGTGAGGTAGCAGAGTCTTTATCTGTTATTGAACCAGTTAATAAGCCCAGTCCAGTAATTAAAAGGAGAATTCCACCAGCACCCTGCAGGGCCGCAAGTGAGATATTTAAGTAATTAAGTAATGCGTTACCGAAGAAAGCAAATGAAACAATTACAAAGAGGGAGACAGCTGCGGCTTGCCAAGCTAATCGTCGTTGTTCTTTTACCGATTTACCTGAGGCAAGTCCTAGAAATATCGGCGCAGCACCAGGTGGATCTAGAATTACAAATAATGTAACAAAAGCTTGGGCGCCAAAGGTTAGTGCAGAGATTGTTAACGCATCATTCATAAAACCATCTTAACTGATTAAATTAACTCCAGAGGTAATTAGATGCTAACTAGACAAAAAGGATGCCCGGCAGGATCAAAGTAAACTCGAAAATTTGTCTCTGGGTTTGAACTTGTTTGAATTAGTGATTTAACTGCGCCAATTTCAAGTAACTTTGCCTCAGCAGCATTTAAATCTTTAACATCAAAATCAAGATGAGCCTGTTGAGGGATTGGACCCTCTGGCCATGTAGGCGGTGTGTACTTTTCAACTCGTTGAAATGCAATTCTTGTCACACCATTATCTACCAACTCAACCCATAGCGGCTTTCCATCCTTGGCGGTATGGGCAACTACAACTTTAAAATCTGTGATCTGGGCATAAAAGTTTGCGAGGGCAAGTGGATCGGGGCAATCAAGTGCGGTAAGTGAGTACTTAGCAATCGCCATAGGCCATAGTAGCCAGCACAATCTGGATAAATACTCTCTATAAAGAAAATGTTTTGATTTTTGTATTGCTATGGGCAGAGATCTCCCTCTAGCATTTGCGATCTACCCACCGGAGGAATAATGGCGCTAAGTAAAGATGCAAAGAGTTTTACCAAAATAACACTTGATGAAAGTGAGATGCCAACTCAGTGGTACAACATAATTCCAGATCTACCATCACCGCCACCACCACCACTTCATCCAGGCACTCATCAACCAGTTGGGCCAGCTGATTTAGCCCCACTTTTCCCAATGGATTTAATTTTGCAAGAGGTTTCAACTGAGTCATACATCGATATTCCAGGTGAGGTATTAGATGTTTATCGCACATGGCGACCATCGCCATTATTTAGAGCGCGCAGATTAGAAAAATTACTTGATACTCCAGCACATATTTATTACAAGTATGAAGGTGTATCTCCTGCCGGCTCTCATAAGACAAACACCTCTGTGCCACAGGCTTACTACAACAAAAAAGCTGGTATTAAAAAGTTAACAACTGAAACTGGCGCAGGCCAGTGGGGAACCGCTTTGGCGTTTGCTTGCTCTCTCTTTGATTTGGAGTGTGAGGTTTGGCAGGTAGGCGGCTCATATGATCTAAAACCATACCGCCGGTTAATGATGGAGGTTTTTGGCGCAGTTGTGCATCGCTCACCATCACAATTAACTGAGGCTGGTCGTAAATTAGCGATGGATCCTAAAAATAAATCAGGATCTTTAGGCATTGCAATATCTGAGGCGGTTGAGGCAGCGGTTGCTGATCCAACTATTGCCTACGCACTTGGTTCGGTGCTAAATCATGTATTGATGCACCAAACAATTATTGGTGAAGAGGCTCTTAAGCAAATGGCTAAGGTTGGTGAAACACCAGATCTATTAGTCGGTTGCACCGGTGGTGGATCAAACTTTGCCGGCCTTTCCTTCCCATTTATGCGCGAGAAGATGAAGGGCAAGATGAATCCAGAGATTCGTGCGGTTGAACCAGCCTCATGCCCATCTCTTACTCGTGGAACTTATGCATATGATTTTGGTGATACAGCCGGTATGACACCGCTAATGAAGATGCACACTCTCGGTCATGATTTCATTCCAGATCCAATTCATGCCGGTGGTCTTCGCTATCACGGTATGGCGCCATTGGTATCTCATATCTATGAACTTGGCATGATGACTGCAACTACAGTTGGTCAGAAAGAGTGTTTTGCAGCAGCTGTTCAATTTGCTAGAACTGAAGGAATTGTGCCAGCTCCTGAGCCAACTCATGCAATTGCAGTTGCAATTCAAGAAGCGCTTAAGGCAAAGGAAACTGGCGAAGAGAAGGTAATCCTTACAGCGCTGTGCGGTCATGGTCACTTTGATTTGGCAGCTTATGATCAATTCTTAAATGGAGAAATGGTTGATTCAGTATTAACAGATAAGGATTTTGAAGCAGCACTTGCCGCTCTACCTGTTATGTAAGTACTAGTGGGCTTATTAATTGCTTACTAGTAGATTTTGACCATGATTGATCGCACCCGTCTTGCCAAACTGATGGCAATTGAAGAGAAGAGATTTCTTAAAACACATCCAAAAAGTGGCGAGTTATTTGAGAAGGCAAAACTCTCTATGCCAGGGGGAGTGCCAATGTCATGGATGTCTAAGTGGCCAGGTGCTTATCCAGTATTTGTAGAAGAGGCAAAGGGTGCAAGTTTTATAGATGTCGATGGCAATACTTACATTGATTTTTGTTTAGGTGATACCGGTTCTATGACCGGTCATTCACCTATGGCAACAGTTACTGCAATCAGGGAACAGGTAGGTCGTGGCTTATCTACAATGTTGCCAACCCAGGATGCTGCAATTGTATCTGCCGAGTTAGCACAAAGATTTAAATTACCACTTTGGCAATTTACCGTTTCAGCAACTGATGCCAATAGACACGCCATTCGTTACGCAAGAATGATTACTAGTAAGCAAAAGATAATTGTAATTGACCGCTGTTATCATGGAAGTGTTGATGAAACCTTTGCCACCTTAAATAATAAAGGAAAAACGGTATCTCGAGAGGGAAATATTGGTGCACCTGTTGAATTAGATCTGACTACTCGAGTAGTACCGTTCAATGATTTATCGGCAATGAAAAAAGCATTAGCTCATGATGATGTAGCAGCGATTTTGATGGAGCCAGCAATGACAAATGTCGGCATCGTTCTGCCAGTTGATGGATATTTAAGGGGTGTTGAAAAATTAGCTAGAGATTTTGGGGCAATGTTAATAATTGATGAGACCCACACAATTTCAGTTGGCCCAGGTGGAATGACGGCAGATCTTGGCCTAACTCCTGATTTCCTAACAATTGGCAAAGCTATTGGTGGGGGCTTTCCAACTGGTGCATTTGGCATGCAGCAGCATGTTGCTGATTTAATAAAAAAATTAGTTGATCTTGAAGTAATTGATACCGGTGGTATTGGTGGGACATTGGCTGCCAACGCATTATCTATTGCCGCCATGCGGGCAACTTTGACAAAGGTTTTAACAAAGGAGAATTTTGATCAAATGATTAAGTTAGGAAATCGCTGGGCTGATGGTGTTGAGGAGACGATTTATAAATATAAATTACCATGGACAGTAAATCGCTTAGGTGCCAGGGCCGAGTATATGTTTAGTAAAACAACTCCTAAAACCGGTCGTGATGCAGCTGATGCTGGTGATTTTGAACTTGAGCAGTACATTCATTTAAGAATGTTAAATGATGGTTTTTTAATTACACCATTTCATAATATGGCGCTGATTTCACCAGATACAACTAGCACTGATGTTGACACTCATACAGCTGCATTCGCAAAGATGTGTAGTGAATTGATTTCAGATTAAGTAATACTTAAAGTTGTTTTAGAGTACCTGTGCTCTCATGAGGGGCATACTCCTCAACAAAATCTCGACTTCTAAGTTATTAAGGCCCTTTTGACCTTACATAAGTTAAAATAGCAATGTGAACTATTTATATCAGCGTGGGCACATTTTCATCCTGCAGCTGATTAAAAGGCTAAGCCGAACTACAGTGCGAAGAAAAGTTCTGCTGCTTGAGGTAACGGTTTGTATCTCTGCATTAATTTTCATCGGAGGAGTTAGGGCAACAAATTCACAACCAGTAATGGTTAAAGATATATTTCCGGGAAATCTTGCAAGCCAACCATATTTAACAGCTGTCGGCTCCACCTTATTTTTCCAAGCAAGTGATGGAACTAATGGGTATGAACTTTGGAAGAGTGATGGCAGCGCTGCTGGCACTGTGATGGTTAAAGATATTAACTCTGGTTCAGGCTCATCATCACCCGCTTATTTAACAGCGGTTGGCTCCACCTTATATTTTCAAGCCGGTGATGCTGCCACCGGATTTGAATTATGGAAGAGTGATGGCAGCGCTGCTGGCACTGTGATGGTTAAAGATATTAACTCTGGTTCAGGCTCATCATCACCCGC
>CANKTS010000053.1:0-6728 GCA_947486485.1 Actinomycetota bacterium
AAACTAGCCAAACTTTTCCTAACTTTGACTCTAAATACTCTGCTTTGTCAGAGAATTTTGAAAGCTCTGTTGCAACCTCTCGTCTGCGCCAGAACTCAGAAATATATGGCTTAAGTGGCGGCAGAGATGAGCGATGTGGTTCGAAAACCTGAATCTTATTTGAGCCCTCAATCATGAGGGCTATTCTGCCACCTTTGATTTAGAACTAACGAACAGACTTGCAATAGTCGTGATTGCCAAAGTTCCAACAATGACTATTAGCGATAATTGAGTTGAAATTTCTGGGATTTCAACACCAAGAATTTTGTGGGTGCCACCACCGTGAATCGCCTCGATTATCAACTTGATTCCAATAAATCCAAGAATTATTGCTAATCCTTGAGTTAAGTAAATTAATTTATTCATCAGCCCGCCTAGCAAGAAGTAGAGCTGGCGCAGTCCCATGAGCGCAAAGGCGTTAGCTGTGAAAACTATATAAGGATCCTTAGTTAACCCAAAAATTGCCGGAATTGAATCAAGGGCAAAAATTAAGTCAGTAAAGGCAATTGCAACTAAAACAATAGTTAAAGGAGATGCACCCTTTTTTCTAAACCAACTTATTAGTTTTCCTTCCTTCCACTCCTTTTCATCTGCTTCACTTATGAGTTTGTATGCGGTAAAGAGAAGGAATGCACCAAATATATAAAACACCCAAGAGAATCTTGAAATTGCAGCACTACCTAATGCGATAAAGATACCGCGCAAGATTAAAGCCATAATAATTCCAACTAATAAGACCAATTGTTGCTTTGTTTTATCTACTTTAAATCGGGCGAGAATTAATATAAATATAAAGAGATTATCTACCGAAAGTGAGTACTCAGTTATCCAGCCAGCAAAGAACTCACCACGTGCTTGGGTTGTGTTCCAAACTCCTAGTGAGTAACCAAAGGCAATTGCTGCACTTACATAAAAAAATGTCCAGGCCGCAGCCTCTTTAATAGAGGTCTCTTTGTTTCTTCTAATGACCGCTAAGGCTAGGTCAAAGGCTAATACTGCAAAGAGGGCTGCAATTGTTACCTGCCAGACTGCAAGACTCATTAGTTAAAAACCTTTCCTGGATTTAAAATGTTATTTGGATCTAATGTTTGCTTTATTGATTTCATAATATTAACCGCTGGAGCGCCAGTTTCTGCAACTAGTGCCTGAATTTTCCCTGAGCCTATGCCATGTTCACCGGTGCAGGTGCCACCCATTTCGATCATTTTCATTGTGATCTCATGAGTAATGTGTCGCACATCCTCTAACTCCTCTGGCTTTGTTGGATCGGTGACTATAAAGCAGTGAAAGTTTGCATCTGCAACATGACCCAAAATTGAATATGGGTATGGATGTTTAGCAAGTATCTGATCTGCAACAGTTACCGCATCTGAAAGTTTTGAAAGTGGCACAGCTGCATCTGTACTAACTGCACGCTTTCCCGGATTTGCTGCAATGCCAGCCCAATAAGCATTATGACGTGCTTGCCATAATTTACGACGAGCACCTTCATCTGTGGTCCATTCAAACTCTGATCCACCAAACTCCTCCACAATACTTTTCACAGAAGCAGCATCCTCTGCTACGCCAGCGGGTGAGCCATGGAATTCAAAGAATAAAGTTGGTACCTCAGTCAAATTTAGCCCATCATGAGAATTAACATTCTTGATGCACTTAGCATCTAAAAATTCACATCTTGCAATTGATATACCAGATCTAACTATTGCAGTTGCAGCGGTAACTCCATCAGCTAAAGTATTAAAGCGAACTATCGCAGCAGCCATCTTCTCTGGAATACCAAATACTCGAAGAGTTAACTCGGTAATAATTGCCAACGTACCCTCTGAGCCCACTAATAATCTAGTTAAGTCGTAGCCAGCTGATAATTTTCTAGTCTCTCGTCCAGTCTTAAATACTGTGCCATCTGCCATAACCGCAGTTAGTGCTAAAACATTATCGCGCATCGATCCGTAACGAACCGTGGTAGTTCCAGCTGCACCAGTAGCAGCCATGCCACCTAAGGTCGCATCAGCGCCAGGATCTACTGAGAAAAATAAACCAGAGCTAGATAATTTTTCATTTAATGCAACTCTGTGCACCCCTGGCTGAACTCTCACCAATAGATCATCTGGCCTGATCTCAATAATCTTATTCATCTGCGTTAAATCAAGTGATATGCCACCAAATAGAGGCAAAACATGGCCTTCAAGGGATGAGCCAGCACCAAATGCAACTACTGGAATCCTTTCAGCATTGCAATAAGCTAAAACTTTAGAAACCTCTTCGGTACTTTGTGGCATGACAACAGCTGAAGGTCTAACTGGTGGAATTGCAGATTCATCTCGCCCATGTTGATCAAGCACAGTTTCATTTGTTGATACCAACCCAGTTACTAAACTTTTTAAATGCTCAATTTGAGCTGAGGATAGGTCAACTCGCTCTCTTATCATGTGTAGATGCTACCTGCTCTAACAAATACTTTTTTACTAAAATTTAACCAATTTTAAAAATCTTAGTATTACAAAAAGTAATAAAACGCCAAAATAACCCTATTTTGTGTGTTAATTTACACATGAAACACGGATAGTTGATTTAAATAATCTCCCTGCTAAACTGATGGTGCATAAAAATTAGCAAGGAGTGTGGCCCTAAATTCTGGTTCTATCTGAACCCATTTACTGTTCCAACCTGCAATGAAAACCCAAACGAACCATCCTCAAACCTTCCGTGCGGTACCTGCACATTCAAATCCACTAGATAGTGTCAGATTAAAAAAACTTCTACAACAACAATTAGATTTATATAAAAGCAGATTACTTTCTTCAGGTCTTGAGCATCAGTTAGCGCTAAACAGTATTCCATTAGGTGCTCACTCAACCTTTCAATCATTTGATCCATATCCAATCTCAGTTGTATCCGCAAAAGGAGCATGGGTCACCGATGTTGATGGTCGAAAGATGCTTGATCTATCTATGGGCTTTGGCTCAATGCTTGCTGGCCACTTAAATCCAGAGATCGTTGCCGAGCTTCGCGCAGCACTTGATGTTGGAACTTTATATACCGCACCATCTCCACTCTCAAGAGATGCTGCTGAACGGCTATGTCGACGTTTTGGAATTGAGCAGATTAGGTTTACAAACTCTGGAACTGAATCAACTATGTACGCAGTTCGCACTGCCCGTGCTTACACAGGTAAAGAGGGAGTTGTAAAGGTTGAAGGTGGCTACCATGGCAGCGGTGATGCAATCTTGTTCTCAACTAAGCCATCAATAGAAAATGCAGGTGATGCTGAGTCACCAAATGTTGTAGTAGGAAATGCAGCTGTACCGGGTGAGGCGTATGTTGTGCCATTTAATAATATTCAAGCGCTAGAAAAAGTATTTTCAGAGCATGCAAACACAATTGCTTGTTTTATTGTTGAGCCAGTTTTAGAAAATATTGGAATTGTTTTACCCGATGAGGGATATCTTGAGGCAGTTCGAGCACTGTGTGATGAATATAAGATTGTTTTAATATTTGATGAGGTAAAGACTGGCCTTACCGCCGGACCACAAGGTGCATCTCAGCGGCTAGGTGTTATTCCAGATTTAATCGCACTTGCCAAGTCAATTGGTGGTGGAATTCCACTTGCAGCATTTGGCGGCAAAGCAGAGTTTATGAAGCCAGTAACTGATGGCAGAATGCCACACCTTGGAACATTTAATGGACATGCACTTGCAATGGCTGCGGTGCGGGCAGTTGATAAAATTTGCACTAAAGAAGCATTAGATAATGCTGAGTCATTAAATATTCAAGCGTTAAATCGGATTACCGAAATTATTACTGAGTATGAATTACCAGCCCATACTGTCGGCTTTGGTGTTAAAGGGTGTATTACTTGGTCACCTGCGCCAGTTAGAAATTATCGCGATTATAAAGCAACTGATTTTCAAGTAGCTGAGTTGTCATTTCTCTGGTCGCTAAACCATCAAATTATGACTCCACCAGGACTAGATGAGCAGTGGTTAATAAGTTTGGCCCATGGACAAGATGAGGTTGATTTTATGGTTAATGATTTTAAAGAGCTTGCTAAAAATCTTCGCGGCTAATTTTAAGTATTTTGCGGGAAGCCTAAATTAATTCCACCATGGCTAGGATCTAACCAGCGAGAGGTAACGACCTTTCCTCTGGTAAAGAAGTGAACTCCTTCTGTTCCATGTGCATGAGAGTCACCAAATAATGAGTTCTTCCAACCACCAAATGAGAAGTAAGCCATTGGGACTGGAATAGGAACATTTATTCCCACCATTCCGACCTCAACCTCATTTTGAAAACGTCTTGCAGCTCCACCATCATTGGTAAATATTGCTGTTCCGTTTCCATATTGGTGATCATTAACTAATTTAAGCGCTTCATCATATGTTTTTACCCGAATTACACTAAGCACTGGACCAAAGATCTCTTCTTGATAAATACTCATATTTGGCTTTACATTGTCAAACAATGTTGGCCCCAGCCAAAAACCTTCCCCATCAACCTTTACATCTCGACCATCAAAAACAATTTTGGCGCCCTCTTTTTCACCAGCTCCAATATATGCAGCAACTTTGTCACGGTGAACTTTGGTAACAAGGGGGCCCATATCAGCACCCTTTGTGCCATCACCAGTTTTAATCTTTAATGCTCGCTCTTTAATCTTTTCAATTAATTTATCTGCAATTGGTTCAACTGCAACAATTGCTGAAATTGCCATGCACCGCTCACCAGCTGAGCCAAAGCCAGCATTAATCGCAGCATCGGCGGCAAGATCTAAATCAGCATCTGGCAGAACAATCATGTGGTTTTTTGCCCCACCTAATGCCTGCACCCGCTTGCCAGATTTTGTGCCAACTTCATAAACATACTTTGCAATTGGAGTTGAGCCAACAAAGGAGACAGATTTAACTCCTGAATGCGCAAGCAAAGCATCAACAGCTACCTTGTCACCATGTACAACATTAAATACGCCATCAGGTAATCCGGCCTCTTTCCAAAGCTGCGCGATTAACATAATTGCACTTGGATCTTTCTCAGATGGCTTAACAATTACCGTATTTCCACATGCGATTGCAATTGGGAAAAACCACATCGGCACCATTGCTGGAAAATTAAATGGGGAAATAATGGCAACTGGTCCAAGTGGTTGCCTAATGGAGTAAACATCAACGCCAGTTGAGACCTCTTCAGAAAATCCACCCTTTAACAGATGGGGGATTCCACAGGCAAACTCTGCTACCTCAAGTCCACGGGTTACTTCACCGAGGGAATCACTTAATACTTTTCCATGCTCCTCAGTAATTATTGCTGCTAACTTTTCTTTATTTTGGTTTACTAATTCGCGAAAGGCAAATAGCACCTGAGTTCGCTTGGTAAGTGAGCTGTGGCGCCACTGTTCAAATGCCTTACTGGCGACATTAACAACCTCATCTACGGTTGCAGTAGTTGCAAAATTAACATTCCCAGAAACTTTTCCAGTTGCCGGATTAAATATCTCACCGCTGCGCTCTGATTTACTCTGCGAAATCGCGCCGTTGATCCAATGTGAGACAATTTTCATATCTATACAATACTTCAGGTTTACTCACCTCTCTACTCGACTTACTACCAAAAAACTCGCATAGGTGATTAGATTGGCCACATGGAGCAAGGGATAGGAGAGTGTGTTGAATAGCCCAGAAAATAATCCAGATAAGGCAGCGAAGGTATTTGCTGATGATCGGGCTAATGTTTTCCACTCCTGGTCTGCTCAAGCCCAGATCACTCCAATGGCAATCGCAGGTGGCGCCGGCTCATACTTTTGGGATTTCACTGGTAAAAAGTATTTAGATTTTTCCTGCCAGCTAGTATTTACAAATATTGGCCATCAACATCCAAAGGTCATCGCTGCCATTAAAGAGCAAGCAGATATTCTCACCACAATTGCTCCACAACATGCCAATGAGGCGCGCAATGAAGCAGCAAAGCGGATTCTTGAAATATCTGGTGATAACTTTAAAAAGGTCTTCTTTACAAATGCTGGAGCAGATGGAGTTGAAAACGCAGTAAGAATGGCCAGACTTCATAGCAATAGACATAAAATTCTCTCCACATACCGCTCTTATCATGGCAATACCGGCTCTGCAATTAATGCAACTGGAGATCCAAGACGGTTTCCAAATGAGTTTGCTTTTGGCCATGTGCATTTTTGGGGGCCATATCTTTATCGCTCTGCTTTTTGGGCAACAAATGAGGCAGAGGAGTCACAACGCGCACTTGAGCACCTTGAGCAAACAATTATTTTTGAAGGACCAAAAACAATTGCTGCGATATTAATAGAGGGTGTTCCTGGAACTGCTGGCGTATTAATGCCACCAGCAGGTTATCTTGATGGCTTGCGCGCATTATGTGATAAGTATGGAATTCTTTGGATATCTGATGAGGTTATGTCAGGTTTTGGGCGAACTGGTAAATGGTTTGGATACCAACACTCAAAATCTACGCCAGATTTAATTGTTTTTGCTAAAGGTGTCACCTCTGGTTATGTTCCATTAGGCGGCGTAGTTATATCTGAACCAATTTCTAAAAGCTTTGATGAGCGAGTATTTCCAGGTGGACTTACCTACTCTGGCCACCCACTTGCTTGCGCAACTGCGGTTGCCACAATCGATGTTATGAAGAGTGAGAAGATGGTTGAAAATGCTGCAAGCATCGGT
>CANKTS010000054.1:0-6422 GCA_947486485.1 Actinomycetota bacterium
CCGGAGATTCCGCATGCGACATAGAGCTGTGGGCTCACTGTCTTTCCTGTCTGACCAACTTGGTGTGAGTGTGGATACCAACCAGCATCTGTTGCAGCCCGGGATGCACCAACTGCTGCACCTAATGCATCTGCTAATGCCTCAACTGGTTTGAAATCTCCATTAGTTCCTCGCCCACCTGATACCACAATTGCCGCCTCAGTTAAATCAGGACGACCGCCTTTAACAACAGGAGTTGCACTGGTAATAGTTGCAAGTTTTGCTGACTCTGAAATAGTTGCGGTGAACTCCTCAATTGTAGGTGTTGAGGTGGCAGCGACCGGTTCAATTGAGTTAGCTCGCAATGTAATAATTGGTACACCAGTTGTTACCGCAGCATGTACGGTAGTTGATCCACCAAAAACAGATTGAGTAGTAATTAAATCCTTATCTACCCCAATTGCATCGGTAATAATGCCAGAGCCAGTTTTTACTGCAACTCGGCCAGCGATCTCTTTACCAGAGGCGGTTGAGGTAATTAAAAACGCAACAGGTTTCTTAGCAGCAATGATTTGCGCAAGCCCCTCTGCAACTGCAGCAGGTCCATTCTTATCCCAATCACCACTTACAGTTATAACCTTATCTACTGGAAAATTACTTAATTGAGTAACAATCTCAGCTGGATTTGTTGCAAAAACAACCGCTACTGATTCACCAATTGTTTTAGCAAAGGTAGCAAGCTCACCAGTTGCCTTTGCAACCTTGCCGCCGTTGTGATCTACTAAAAACATAACGGTGCTCATGCCAGCCGCTTCTCAACTAAAAACTCCACAAGTTTTTCCCCGCCATGACCATCATCGGTAAATTTAACTCCAGCACCCCGTGCTGGCCGAGGCAGTGCATCTTTAACTGAACTCCATGCAGCAGATGCACCTACATTTGAAGCAGCAAGACCGGTATCTGCAAGTGACATCGTGGTAATTGTCTTCTTCTTTGCCGCCATAATTCCTTTAAAAGATGGATACCTTGGCTCATTTATCTTCTCAATAACTGATAAAACTGCTGGAAACTTGCCACTCATTACTTGATTACCAAACTCAGTAACTCTTTCAATCTCAACACTGCTAGCTGCTAGATCAACCTTAACCTTGCCAGCAAATGTTAATTGCGCCCAGGAAAGCCGCTCAGCAATCATCGCTGGTACCACACTCATTCTGGCATCTGTACTCTCAGTTCCACAAAGTACTAAATCATAATTACCTTTTTTAATTACCTCAGCTAAAACTAAAGAGGTAGCCAGGGCGTCAGAGCCGGCTAGGGATGGATCACTAATTAAAATTGCATCATCTGCGCCCATCGATAATGCTTTTCTAATTGCCTCAGTTGCTCGCTCTGGTCCCATTGAAATTAAAGTAATTGAATGACCACTACCTTCACCAGCCTCTTTAGTTGGTGAGTTCGCCTCCACAATTCGAAGTGCTTCTTCAACTGCGTACTCATCTAAATCATTTAAAACCGCATCAACATTTGCTCGATCTAAAACTCCTGCAGCCATTTTTTTCTCAGCCCAAGAGTCTGGTACTTGCTTGATGCAGATCGCGATTTTCATGTTCATATGTTACTCGGCGGTATAAGGCTTAACCTACTCTTTACCGACACTTAACCTCAAGGGCCCCTTTAGGCTTTCTAAATTACGCACCCTGCTCATATGAGAGTGGCCGTAGTTACTGAATCTTTCTTGCCCAATATAAATGGGGTAACAAACTCAGTTCTTCGAATCCTTGAACATCTATCAACCAATGGTGATCAAGCATTAGTAATTGCACCCGCATCTGAAAATATGCCAACTGAGTATGCCGGCCATCCAGTCAAAGCTGTACCAGTTATCCCAACTCAAAATTTCCTACCAACCGGCATGCCGATGGGTTTGCCGCAAAAACGAATTCAACACCTACTAGATGGTTTTACTCCTGATGTAATGCATCTAGCCTCACCATTTGCACTTGGCTCCTATGCAAATAAGATAGCTAAGCGACTTAATATTCCAACTGTTTCGATCTATCAAACCGATTTAGGTGGGTTTGCCAAGCAGTATGGTTTTGGAATTGCGCAAAGCTCTCTTCAAAAAATATTATATAAAATTCACTCCCAAACTGATCGAACTCTTGCGCCATCAACTGCTTCATGCCTAGATCTTCATTTAGCTGGTGTGCCGGAGGTTTATTTGTGGCGGCGAGGTGTTAATACTGAGTTATTTAATCCAAGCAAAAGATCTGCTGCCCTTCGGGATACTTGGAAAAATGGTGATCCAAGTAAAATAATTGTTGGCTTTGTTGGCAGGCTTGCGCAAGAGAAGCGAGTTTTTGATCTTAAAGCGCTGCAAAGTAATCCAAATATCCAATTAGTAATTGTTGGTGATGGCCCACACCGGCGTAAACTTGAGCAACAACTGCCTGGTGCACTATTTTTAGGATTTAAAAATGGTGAGGAGTTGGCACAAATTTATGCCAGCTTTGACTTATTTATTCATCCAGGGCCAAATGAAACCTTCTGCCAAGCGGTTCAAGAGGCACTTGCCTCTGGGATTCCAGCAATTGTTCCTCGCACCGGTGGACCTGCAGATCTAGTAGCACATGGCCGAACCGGTTATGTAATTGATATTTTTAATGCAGAGCAATTAAATCGCACCGTAAATCTGCATCATGAGCGAACTGACCGTAAACAAATGCGAATTGCCGCCCGCGATAGTGTCTCAATGCGCACCTGGAATCGCATTAATAACGAGCTAAAAGCACATTACCTAGATGTAATAAATCAAAAGAAGAGTGCAAATTTAAGTGAAATAGGTGTGGCATGAGAATTGTGCATGTAGCAAACTTTTATGGACCTAGCTCAGGTGGAATTAAAACTACCCTGCATGAGTTAGGCCGCGGCTATCTTAAGTACGGGCATGAGTTTATTTATATTGTCCCTGGTCCTAAATATATGAAGGAGCAGACACCCTTTGGCTTAAAAATTAGTTTGCCAAGCTTTACTCTGCCAGGCAGTGGTGGATATCAGATCATCCGCAGCAATAAACAATTAGTAAATTTACTTGAATTTTTAAATCCTGATCGAATTGAGGTTTCAGATCGATTTACCTTGCTTAAGGTAGGCAGATGGGCAAAGCAACATAAAGTCGCAAGCCTGGTTTTTTCTCATGAAACTCTAAATGGCTTAGTTAAAAAGTATGCACCATTTATTCCAACCTCAGTTAGAGATAAGTTTGTTAATTGGCATAACGCCCGCCTTGCTACCACCTTTGATAATGTAATTGCCACAACTAACTTTGCTGCAGCAGAGTTTGTTCGTATTAAGACTAGTAATCTTCGCAAGGTCGCACTTGGTGTTGATTTGGTTGGATTTAATCCAGAAAATAGAAACTCTAAACTAAGAAAAGAATTACTTAAAGGATCTGAGTTTTTATTAGTTCATTGCGGTCGTATGTCACCAGAGAAGCAGCCTGAGCGAAGTGTGCAAGCCCTAGCTGAGTTAGTAAAAGCAGGTGTAAATGTTCGATTAGTAATTGTCGGTGGTGGACCACTATGGAATAAAATTAGAAAGCAAAGCACCGGTTTGCCAGTTGATATGGTTGGTTATATTGCAAGTAGACAAAAGGTGGCTGATTATTTAGCGGCGGCAGATCTTGCAATTGCACCTGGTCCGCTTGAAACATTTTGTTTATCAGCCCTTGAATCATTAGCTAGTGGCACACCAGTTGTTGCCTCAAAATCGAGTGCGGTTGGTGAAATACTAAATATAAATTCAATTAAGGCCGCTGGCGCAGTAGCTGATGATGATGGGATCTCCTTTGCAAATGAAATTGTTAAATTGCTTAATAAAGGTAATTTACGAAAAGTTGCAAGAAATCAAGCCGAACAGTTCTCTTGGGCAAACACAATTGATGCGATGTTAGATATCCATGATGCAAAAAAACCAATGGTCACAACAAAGCGCAGATTAAAGGCAGCTTAATAATGGATCTTGTCAGGGGACATCCGACCTTTGTGGTTCTAGGCGATAGCGCAGCTTTTGGAACCGGTGATGAGATTGATAAGGGTAAGTTTCGTGGTTGGGCTGGTTTTCTAGCCGATGCTTTTCAAGATGGTTGTGATTACTTTAATTACTCTCGACCTGGTGCTAAATCATCTGAAGTTTTAGAGGTTCAATTACCTAAAGCACTTCGACAGTACCCTGATATTTGTGCGGTAATTGTTGGTGGAAATGACATGTTACGAAATGGCTTTGATCCAGTGTTGTTATATAACAATTTGCGCAACTGCTGCCAACAACTTCTTGCAATGGGTAGTGAGGTTATTATGGTTGAGCTTCACGATCCAAACCAATTACTTAAAATTCCAACCCTGATGCGCCGAGTGCTAAATCGCCGAGTTAATGCAGTTAATGCGGTATATCGAAAAGTAGCCCTAGAGTTTGAGATTATTACTATTAAGACTAGAGCAATAAGTAATGTGCATGACCTAAAGAATTGGCACATTGATCGGATGCATCCTGGGCCTGCCGGGCATTTTATGCTGGCTAGAAATATCGCAGATCAGCTGCGCAAGCGTGGCTGGGCAATCTCTATGCCATATCAATTATCTATTGCTCATCGAACCCGGGCAGAGAAGATTAAGTGGATGCTGCGCAATGGAACACCATGGTTTTTAAAGCGAAGTGTAGATCTATTACCTGCGGCATTGATTTTGATGATTTTCGAATTTTGTAAGGTAGTTTTTGAAAAAATAAACCCATCTAGAAAAACTGGTGAGTTAGCATTTTTAGCTAAGATTGAAACTGATCCGGCAAAAATTAAATTACTAAAAGCTAGCTAATTACTTAGTCTTAAAGCTCGCTGATAATGTGACGTTGACCGTCTTCTCAATTGTTGAAACATCATAAACGCCACCTGCGGCTCGGTCTAATGAGTTCTTAGTTGTTACTTGGGTTGGTCCACTTGAGACTGAAAGTAATCCGCCAACCTCACCACCTACTGCTTCGGTAATTGCCTTCGCCCGATCTTGAGCATCCTTCATTGCAGAGGCTAATAATTTAGCTCGCATCGTATCTAAGGTTGAAAGGTAGTAAGCAGGTCCGTAGTTGCCAACATTTACACCTGTTGCAAGAAGTGAGCCAATATCATTGCTTAACTTTGAAACTAATTTAACATCTTTAGTTCTAACTGTCACAGTCCGATATGCCTGATAGCCAAGGATACGGCCAGTTTGATTACCATTAATAAACTCCATAATTGCATTGCTATTAATTGGGCCTAGCTCAATTTGATCTTCTGCAATACCACCGGTAATTAGATACTTCTTTAATGCATCAGCGCTAGTATCAATTTTATTAACTGATGAGGCTAATGTTTTCTGAGATTCATTTAGGTTTAAGCTCCATACTGCATTATCTGCAGTAGCGTTTTCAGAGGCGGTGCCCGTAACTGTAATTGCATTTCCAGCTCTGGCAGCTAATCCACCACCAACCTTATAAAGTCCAAGTGTTAGACCGGAGGATAAAATTGCAGCAGCTAACACTGATGCGGCAAATTTAATTCGATCACTTGCTTCAAAATTCATGCTCTTATCTTAGCCACTTCTACTCACCTGCCCAGGTAATCCCATTGCGAGCACGATTCGATATGGCTCAAGTTCACTATCCGACGCAATCCCCAGTGCACTCTCAAGATTGCTCTGTAATTTTTCATAGGTTAAGGATTGTTTAATTGCGGTATTGATCTGATTTTCATTAAGCATCACATCCCCAATGGATGAGATATTAACTTGATGCAAACCTAAATCAGCGGTTGCTCGATATAAAGTTGCATCACCAGTATTTTTAGATATCTGCCTAATTTCAAATCTAATGTAGTGCCAAGCTTTAAGAGATGTAGCGAGTTGGGCGGCAATTGGTTTTAAATGCTGCCACTCAAACTCCATTGCTTTACTACCTGCCGCTAATGGTTGATTGACCCAATTAATCTTTACTACCTGGCCAAGATGTTGATTTATTGCCCACTCAATATGTTGAGTTAGCGCGATGGGAGCAGAGTAAATATGTATGCGCCCAGCGTAAGGAAGAGATTTACTCACTAGTACCTGCCTTTAGATCACTCGGTGTGACCTTCCCCAGCCCACCTATGCGCTTAAAGCAGTAAGAGATTTATACATCTCTTTTCGCAATTGCGCTATATCAGGGTAGAATTTGGCTTAGTCCGACGCTTGGCAGTACCCGTTCCACGGTTAGTTGATTGGGTCTCGCTGTAAGAAGAAAGACCGGCGCTTGTTAAATTCACTAGCGTCCAACATAACTTAAGGAAAAAAGCAAAATGGCAACAGGTACAGTTAAGTGGTTCAACTCTGAAAAGGGTTTCGGTTTCATTGCAGTTGACGGGGGCGGACAAG
>CANKTS010000055.1:0-6419 GCA_947486485.1 Actinomycetota bacterium
CATTTAATGATGTATCGGTTCAAATTGTGCGCAAGCGATGAAGGCGGTTATCTCACTTGGTTCAAATTTAGAAAACCGAAGGCTTAATTTAGATATTGCGGTAACAGAGTTAGCGAAGGTGATCTCTGGATTAATAGTTTCACCCTACATAGAAACTAAACCGGTAGGTGGGCCTAAGCAGGATGATTTTTTAAATGCCATTGCAATTGGTGAGTGTGAGTTAGAAGCTAATGATCTACTTAAAAAGTTATTAGCGATTGAGGATCAAATAGGTAGAGTAAGAGATATGAAATGGGGACCACGGCTTATCGATTTAGATTTAATTGTTTACGGAGATCAAGTAATTAATTCACCTACTCTTAAACTGCCTCATCCACTGGCACAATCAAGAGAGTTTGTTTTAGCACCCTGGTTTGCCATTGACCCACAGGCAGTAATTCCAGGTGTAGGTGAGATTAAAACCCTTTTGGCATCTATCACTAGCAGCAGTTAAACTTATGACCTAGCCCGGTACCCGGAAAGGACTGGAGCAATGATTGACCTACTTAAATCTATTGATGATTTAGCGCGCCAAAAATATGATGTACTGGTTCCAACAATGGGCGCACTTCATGCTGGCCATCAATCATTAATTAAGTTAGCCAAATCAAAAAGTGAGAACGTATTAGTTAGTATTTTTGTTAATCCACTTCAATTTGAGAATAAAGATGATTTAATAAATTATCCAAAGAGTTTAGAGAAGGATTTAGAGTTAGCTAAGGCAGCCGGCGCAACCGCTGTCTTTGCACCAAGTGAGTCGATTATTTATCCAGGTGATATTGAAAAGATTTCTGCTGGCCCAATTGGGGAGTTATATGAAGGAGCTGCAAGACCTGGCCACTTTTCTGGCGTACTAACAGTTGTTAAGCGGTTATTTGATTTAGTAAAACCAAAAGCAGCAGTCTTTGGTGAGAAAGATTTTCAACAATTATTTCTAATTAAGCAGATGGTTCAACAATTAGCGCTACCGATTGAAATAATCTCTGGCCCAACAATTCGGGATTTAGATCAAGTTGCCGTTTCATCTAGAAATGTTAAATTAAATGAGAGTGGACGAAAAGCCTCTCTAGTAATTCCCCAGGCATTAAAAATGGCGACAGTTGAGCAGATGAAAAAAGTGTTAGCAACTGAGAGCGGATTTAAAGTTGATTATCTTGAGGTAATTGATGAGAGAACATTTATGCCAGCTGCTGCCGATACTATAAATAAGCGGGTAATTATTGCCGGTTGGGTAAATCAGGTGAGGTTGCTCGACAATATGCGTATGGGTGGAATCAAATGAAGCTATTAACTGGTCTACCAGGGTGGAGCACAAGCGCTGATGTAATTGTAATTGGCTCAGGTGTTGCTGGCCTTACTACTGCATTAAATTTAAGAGCGCATAACTTGTCTGTCTTATTAGTTACTAAAGCAAGAATTGATGAGGGCTCAACTAAGTGGGCACAAGGTGGTATCGCTGCAGCATTAGGGCCAGGAGATACACCCGATCAACATAAGAAAGACACCTTGGCGGCAGGTGCTGGTTTATGTGACATAAAAGCTGTTGATGTTTTAGTTTCAGAAGGACCTGAGGCGGTAAGAAAATTAATTGCGCAAGGAGCAGTATTTGATAAATCAGAGACTGGTGAGATTGCATTAACCCGTGAAGGTGGACATCTGCGCAATCGAATACTTCATGCTGGCGGTGATGCAACTGGTGCTGAGGTTTCTAGAGCACTACTTGCAGCAGTTAAAGAGGATGCTGGAATTGAAATTATTGAACACGCTCTTGCAATAGATGCGTTAAAGAGTGCAAGTGGTCGAGTCTGTGGCGTAACGCTGCATGTAATTGGCGCAGGTAGTAGAGATGGTGTTGGCCGAGCAGTTGCTAAAGCGGTAGTTGTAGCAACTGGTGGTCTTGGTCAGGTTTACTCACAAACTACTAACCCAGCTGTCTCAACTGGTGATGGAGTTGCACTGGCATTACGTGCTGGCGCAAAGGTAGCTGATGTTGAGTTTGTACAATTTCACCCAACTGTGCTGTGGCGAGATTTAGCAAATAGAGGGCAGCAACCATTAATAAGTGAAGCAGTACGTGGTGAAGGCGCAATTTTATTAAATCATAAAAATGAACAATTTATGGTTGGTAAACATCCGCAAGCAGATTTAGCACCTAGGGATGTTGTGGCAAAGGAAATATTTAATCAGATGCAATTAAGTGGCCAACCACATGTTTGGCTAGATGCAACAAAAATTAAGGATTTCACCAATAGATTTCCCACAATATACGCCTCCTGTATTGCTAATGGGATAGATCCAACTAAGGAAAAGATTCCAGTTGCCCCAGCTTCTCATTACGCATCAGGTGGGGTATTAGTTGATTTAGATGGCCAATCATCTGTACCAGGTCTGTATATATGTGGTGAGTCAGCTTGCACAGGTGCTCATGGTGCAAATCGACTTGCTTCAAACTCATTACTTGAAGGATTAGTTTTTGGTGCACGAATTGCAGATGCTTTAGCTAAACAATTGCCAGCTCAGGAAGAGATAGAAGAGGATAAGAGAACAATGTTGCTTGATCCTAAAATACTTTTACCCCTTCAAATTGCAATGAGTGAGGGGGCAGGTGTGATGAGATCTGAAAGCTCATTACGTAAAACAATGCAAACTTTGCAGGAGTTATCAAAGTTAGTAAGTAAGGAGCCAAGAATTGAGGCGTGGGAGGCATCTAACCTGCACCTACTTGCTACCGCAATTGTTAAATCCGCTCTTCTTAGAACTGAGTCCCGTGGCTCACATTGGCGAAGTGATTACCCACAATCTTCAGATAAGTGGTTAAGTAGAGTTATTGAAAGTATTGATGTAGATGGCACATGGCATAGTGATGTGGAGGTGATTAAATGAATTTACTACGTGATAATTTAAAAACTTTAGGTCTGTCATCAAATCACATATTTCAGCAGGTTAAAGATGCCATCGGTGAAGATCTAGCAGGGGGTGAGGACATTACCTCTGTTGCCACCATTGCTGATTCACAGGTTATAAGTGCTGATTTTGTTGCCCGCTCAACTGGAGTTGTTAGTGGGTTGCATGTAGCAGCTGCAGTACTTGAGTACTGCGGAGTTAATCATTATGAGGTCTTAGTCGATGAGGGCACAAAGGTATCTGCTGGCAAGGTATTAATTACTGCTCAGGGAAATACAAGAAAATTATTATTAGCAGAGCGAAGTGCGCTTAACTTCCTATCCCATTTAAGTGGTATTTCAACCCTTACTAGCCAATGGGTTGCAGCTGTTGCTGGTACAAAGTGTGAAATTAGAGATACCCGTAAGACCACGCCAGGACTTCGCCAGTTAGAAAAGTTTGCAGTTCGTATGGGCGGTGGGACAAACCACCGGGTATCACTGTCGGAGGCTGCTCTTATTAAAGATAACCACATTGTGGCAGCTGGCAGTATTACTGCAGCATTTAAATTGATTAAAGAGAAGTACCCAAACAAATCAGTTGAGATTGAAATAGATTCAATTGATCAGCTAGCAGAAGCAATCTCACTCAAACCAGATTTGATTTTATTAGACAATATGAGTGTTGAGCAGTGCAAAGAAGCTGTTTTAAAAACTGCCGGATCGGTAAAACTTGAAGCCTCTGGTGGGCTAGTGATTAGTAATGCAAAGGCTTATGCAGATACTGGAGTTAATTACCTAGCAGTTGGCGCGCTAACTCACTCTGCTCCAACTTTTGATATTGGCCTAGATTTTAGAAAGGGAAAGTAATGTTACTTGCAATAGATGTTGGCAATACCAATACCGTGCTTGGTGTATTTAACAAGGATAAGTTAGAACAATCTTGGCGGGTAAAGACTGACCCAAGAGATACCGCTGATGAGTTGTGGCTGCAGTACTCAGCATTAGTTGATGGCTTTGATATTACTGGTGTGGCAATTTGTTCAACTGTGCCGGCAGTGCTGCGAGAGATTAGAAAGTTAGTAGCAGATCATTTCAGTGATATTCGTACGACAATTATTGAACCAGGAGTTAAAACTGGTGTTCCATTATTAGTTGATAATCCTAAAGAGATAGGTGCCGACCGAATTGTTAACTCACTTGCCGCATTTACTTTATATGGTTCAGATGGTCCAGCAATTGTGGTTGATTTTGGAACTTCAACAAATTTAGATGTGGTCTCACCTAAGGGTGAGTTTCTAGGTGGTGCACTTGCCCCTGGTATTGAGATCTCAGTTGAGGCATTAGCAGCACGTGCTGCCCAACTTCGCAAAGTTGAGCTAGTTAAACCAAAATCAGTAATTGGCAAGAACACTGTTGAGGCGCTGCAATCTGGAACTATTTATGGATTTGCAGGTCAAGTTGATGGCTTAGTAAATCGAATTATTGATGAGTTAGCTGATCTATATCCAGACTCTGGTGAGGTTTGTGTAATAGCAACTGGTGGCCTTGCCCCATTAGTACTTGGTATTAGCGAAATGATTGAGTTCCATGAACCAGATCTGACATTAATCGGATTGCGCTTAGTACATGAGCGTAATTAATTCATAACTCCACCCTGCACGGGTAGGATTTAACTCATCATGGCTGATGAGGATGATCTACCCGAACAACTGCGGATTCGTCGGGAAAAGCGCGCTGGGATCTTAAAGCGTGGAGTTGATCCATATCCAGTCTCAGTTCCTAGAACTATTTCACTTTTAGAGATTCGCGAGAAACATAAAGAGCTACCAATCGATGTTTCAACTGGAATTACTGAATCTATAACTGGCCGGGTAATTTTTAAGCGCGATACTGGCAAACTTTGTTTTGCCAATTTACGCGAAGGTGATGGCAGTGAGCTGCAGGCAATGTTTTCACTAGATAAAATTGGTGAAGAACAACTTGAAATATGGAAATCTGAGATTGACCTGGGTGACATTGTTTCGGTAACTGGTGAGGTAATTACTTCAAAGCGAGGAGAGTTATCGATTCTAGCTAATTCATTTGTGCTAGCAGCTAAAGCACTTCGCCCTCTTCCAGGAGAACACAAACCACTCTCTGAGGAGAGTCGGGTTCGTATGCGTTATGTGGATCTAATTGTTAGGCCTGAGGCAAGAAGTAACGCCAGATTACGGCCAGCAGTTATGCGCTCGCTTCGAAATACTTTTAACTCCCGTAATTTCTTAGAGGTTGAAACTCCAATGCTTCAGGTAATGCATGGCGGGGCAGCAGCTAGGCCATTTAAAACCTTTAGTAATGCATATGAAATGGATCTATTTTTAAGAATTGCTCCAGAGCTTTATTTAAAAAGATGTGTAGTTGGTGGACTTGAAAAAGTTTTTGAAATTAATCGCAATTTCCGTAATGAGGGTGCTGACTCCTCACACTCACCGGAGTTTGCAATGATTGAAACATATGAGGCATATGGTGACTGGAATACCATGGCTGAATTAACTAGAAGCTTAGTTCAAGATTCAGTTAAAGCTGTTTTTGGTTCACACACTGCTAAACACCATGATGGGCGCGAGGTAGATCTTGGCGGCAAATGGAGTGAGCTCTCACTCTTTGATGCAATTTCAGATGCGGTTGGTGAGAAGGTAAGTGCACAAACCTCGATCGATGATTTAAGGAAAATTGCCAGTAAGTTAGGCATCAAATCTGATCCGAAATGGATTACTGGAAAATTAGCGGAAGTAATATTTGAGCATACTTGTGTCGATAAATTAAATGGTCCAACATTTGTTAAAGGTTTTCCGGTAGATACATCTCCATTAGTTAGAGCACACCGCGAAATTGCCGGAGTTGCTGAGAAATGGGATCTTTATATTGAAGGTTTTGAACTTGCAACTGGATACTCAGAGTTGGTTGATCCAGTTATCCAACGAGAGCGTTTAGTTGAACAAGCAAAACTTGGAGCTGGTGGAGATTTAGAGGCGATGGGATTAGATGAAGACTTCTTAAGAGCTATGGAGTATGGCATGCCACCAATGGGTGGAATGGGTATGGGTGTTGATCGATTATTAATGGCACTAACCGGATTAGGAATTAGAGAGACAATCTTATTTCCATTAGTCAAGCCAACCGCTGGGGATGAGTAATGGAGTTAGTAGTAAGGCCAGCTCGAACCTCAGATATTAAAAAAATTAGATCAATCGTTGATTTATATGCTACCCAGCGCAGATTACTTTCTAAAGAGACTGTAACATTATATGAAGGTGTTCAAGAGTTTACTGTTGCTGAAGTTAATGGCGAGGTAGTTGGTTGCGGGGCACTGCATGTTCTCTGGGAAGATCTAGCAGAGGTTCGAACTGTTGCTGTAATTGAATCAATGCAAGGTAAAGGAATTGGGCATGCAATTTTAGAAAGTATCTTAAATAAAGCTAAAGAAATTGGTGTGAAGAAAGTATTTTGTTTAAC
>CANKTS010000056.1:0-6316 GCA_947486485.1 Actinomycetota bacterium
TAAAGGGAGCACGCCGAACTGAGTTTGGCAAAGGTGCATCTCGTAGAGCACGCCGTGATGGATTTATACCGGCGGTAATTTATGGTCATGGTGAGAAGCCACAACATGTTGCTCTTCCTTCTCGTGAGTTAGGTATTGCACTTAAAACCTCAAACGTTTTGATTGATGTTGTATTAGATGATCACACAGAGTTAACACTTCCTAAATCTGTTAGCCGTGATCCATTAACAGGTTTATTAGAGCATATTGATTTAGTAATTGTGCGCCGTGGTGAGAAAGTTATTGTCTCTGTTCCAGTTCACACTGAAGGTAAGTATGACCAAGATGGTATTTTGGAACACACAAATAACTCAATTGAGGTTGAAGCAGATGTAACCAGCATTCCGTCATTCTTGATGTTAAGCATGGAAGGAATGATGGCTGGTGAATCTAAGAGCGCAGCTGATGTAGTTCTTCCTGCTGGAGTTAAATTAATAAGTGATCCAAAGATGACTGTTGTTCATCTATCTGTTCGCGCTGCTGAGGAAGAGGTTGTAGTTGTTGCCGCTCCTGCTGAAGGTGCTGCCGCAGCCGCCGCCCCTGCTGAAGGTGATGCCGCAGCCGCCGCCCCTGCAGCCGATGCTGATAAGAAGGATGATAAGAAGGAAAAGAAGAAGTAAGTAGGGCTAGCCTTAACTTATGGCTGATCGTTGGTTAGTAGTTGGACTGGGAAATCCAGGGGATGAGTATGAAAAAACTCGCCATAATGTTGGCCAACTTGTTTTAGATTATCTATCTGATGGCCAAAAATTTTCTGCTCATAAATCAAGGATGCAAATTTGTGAGGTTAAGTGCGGCAGTAATATTTTAGTTTTAGCTAAATCTCGTGGTTTTATGAATGAATCTGGTGGTCCAACCAAGGCACTGGCTGATTTCTATAAGGTTGAAACTCTGAAAATAATTATCATTCATGATGAATTAGACCTGCCTTTTAATGCGCTTCGGATAAAACAGGGTGGGGGTGATAATGGGCATAATGGTCTTAAGTCACTTACCGCATCCCTTTCTACTTCAGATTACTACCGAATTCGAATGGGAATTGGTCGACCAATCGGTGATCAAGACCCAGCAGATTTTGTCTTAAAGCAATTTGCTAAGGATGAAAAAAAAGAATTACCTCAGTTTATGCAACGCGGATCTGATGCGGTTGAATCACTAGTTTTAAATGGCCTAGATAAATCTCAGAGTAGTTTTAACGATTAAATCAGCCAGTATTACGTAAACCAGCAGCAATACCATTGATAGTCAATAGCAGAGCACGAGAAAGTAATGGATCAATATCTTTTTGAGTACGGACCCGCTTAAGCAAAGAAATTTGTAGCAGTTGTAAAGGCGCAAGGTAGGTATCACGCACCTGCAGCGTTCTAGCCAAAATAGGTTGATTACCTAAAACCTCAGATTTATTTGTCAGTAGTAGTAACTCTTTAACAGTTAACTCAAACTCATCTTTTATTTGATCAAATATTTTATGAAGTGAAGGATCAACTAGTGTTGTTACATAACGCTGAGCGATTTCTAGATCGGTCTTAGCTAAGGTCATCTCAACATTACTTATAAAGGTGCGGAAGAAGTGCCAATCCTTAAGAAGGGTTTTTAGTAGATCAGTCTTACCTGCCTCACGGGCTGCCTTAAGTCCAGAGCCAACTCCATACCAACCTGGCACAATCTGACGAGATTGGGTCCAGCCAAATACCCATGGAATTGCTCGTAGTGATTCTAAGCCGGTAGATGCATCTGGTCGCTTAGATGGCCGTGATCCTAAAAATAGATTTCCTAGTTGCTCAACAGGTGTTGAAGCATAAAAGTATGCAGGCAGATCTGGTTGATCAACCAAGTTTCGATAGGCAGAAAAAGCGTTATCACTAATTAAATCCATACATGAGTTCCAACTATTTAAATCATCGATTGGCTGTCTTGGCTTGCGGTTTAGCACAGTTGCCTCAAGGGCGGCAGCAAGAGTTAGCTCTAAATTTTCTTTTGCCAAAGCTGGCAGCCCAAACTTATCGGAGATAACCTCACCTTGTTCCGTCATCTTTATGTGACCATCAATTGATCCCCACGGAAGTGCGATTAAAGCATCATATGTTGGTCCACCACCGCGGCCAACTGATCCACCACGGCCATGAAATAGTCGTAATCTCACACCATGTTTAATTGCAACATCACGTAATTTTCGTTGTGCTTTATGAATCTCCCACTGGCTAGTTGTGATACCTGCATCTTTATTAGAGTCAGAGTAACCAAGCATTACCTCTTGTGTATCACCACGTAATTTAACAATTTTACGATAGCTGGGATTACTCAGCAGCTCATCTAATATTTTATCGGCTGTTCTCAACTCTGCAACAGTTTCAAGAAGTGGCACAAAACCAATCTTTGCATATGGTTTTTTATCAGTTAGTGAAACTAAGCCAACTAACTTACCAATTAACACCGCAGCCAATACATCATTTGCTGATTTAGTCATTGAGATGATGTAACTCTCAATTACCTCAGAACCATACTCAGCTATTAACTCAGCAATTGCCGTAAATGTATTTAGGCACTTACTTGATGGTTCATCAACTCCTTGTGTATCTGGAATTTTTTCTGATAATAACTCTTTATTTATTACCTCACTACTTGAACTACCAAATAACTTAGATATTAAGTGGTGGTGCGCATCTGAGTGTTCACGAATATCCATAGTTGCATGGGTTATGCCAAAGGCTGAGATCGCTCTAGTGATTCGCTCAAGCAATCCATTTGCAATTAACTCTCCATTATGTGCCAATAATGAGGAGCGCATAATTTCAAAATCTGCTAATAGTTCAGCAGTATCTAAGTAGCTCCGGCCAGCAATATGAGGGGTGCCATTTGTATGCCGTGCTTGGGTAATGGCTAACTTATGCCTTATAGCCGTAGCTTTTAATCGGTAGGGCTCTTCAATATTAATTCTTCGGTACCGATCTTCAATCTCTGGCAGCAATTGCAAATCTTTAGCTACAGATTTCTCTAATTCAGCTGAAACACCCGCCAACTTAGTTGAAACCGAGAGTGCCTGGCGCAGTTCATCTAAATGTTTAAATGCGGTGCGGGTAAAGTGCGCATTTTGTAAGCGGATAGTTGCTTTAGTTACATCAGCGGTTATATGGGGATTACCATCTCGATCACCACCAATCCAAGTACCAAATGAAAGCGGCCTTGCAGTTAGCGAAAGATCAACACCTAAACGCTTAACCTCACTAGCAAACTCAGCTAGTACCTCTGGCACACTCTCAACCAATAACTCATCTAGATAGTAAATAGAATTAATCGCTTCATCTAATGGCTCTGGCCTACCTAACCGAAGCTCATCTGTTTGCCAAAGCAAATCGATACTCTCGGCCAACCGTTGCGTTTGTACTTTACTCTCAGGTGTTTCTAGTAACTGCGCAATTGTTGTCATCTTGCTTAGTACTGAGCGGCGTGCTGCCTCAGTTGGATGAGCGGTAAATACTGGTCTAACTGAAAAGTTATCTAACCAGAGTTGTAGGTCTTTTTCATCAAACTCTTTATTATTTTTTTGTGCTAGTAGAATATTATCAACTGCTCGGCTTAGCCAAGAACCGCCAGATTTATGCTCGGCCGCTAATACCTTAGAACGATTTACCTGCTCTGCCACATTTGCTAAATTAAAAAAATTACTAAAAGCTCTAACTAATGAGATAGTTTGTTGATCAGTTAATTTATTTAAAATTTCATCTTGACCACCAGCTCGGCCAGCAAGCCTTACCGACTCCACCAATGCGAGTAATTGCTCACCCTCTTGTCGCACCAAGGTTTGACCCAATAAATCTGCCAACCGGCGAACATCATTACGCAAATCTGTGTTTTCAGAGGCTGCATTCATGGCGTAATCATTACAGGTTATTAATTAAGCCGGCGCACCTTTTGGCAAAGGGCCGCAAAATGAGCGGTTAGAATTGGCTCAGTAACCCCCCTTCATTTATGGAGCGGGGGTATGTGGCGTTTATTTAGAGAAAGGGGCAGTTAATGATAAATCTTTTCACCGCACTTTCTGCGCCCATTGAAAAATACTTAGCACAAGCAGATGAACTAGTTGCACCCTATGCCTCACATGCATTATTGGCCACTGCCGCCAACTCACCACTGTTACTAGTAACTACCTCAACGCGTTTAGCCGATGAGTTGTCAAAAGAGATTACATCATTAATTGGCCAAGATCAGGTTACTAACTTCCCACCTTGGGAAACTTTGCCACATGAGCGATTAAGTCCTAAAGCTGACACAGTTACAGCCAGATTTAAGGCATTAGATCAAATTACCAATCACAAGATAAAAATTGTAGTTTGCTCAATTAGAGCACTACTGCAACCAATCATTGCTAATGATTTAGATACTTCGCAGATAAGAATTGCACCAGGAGAACAGATTTTAATGATTGATTTAATTACTCAACTAAGTCAATTTGGTTTTACAAGAGCGGATCTAGTTGAGCGAAGGGGTGATTTCGCCGTGCGCGGTGGAATTTTAGATTTATTTCCAGCAGATAAAGAGCATCCAATACGAATAGATTTCTTTGGAGATGAGATTGATAATCTATCTTTTTTCGCAATCTCTGATCAACGCTCACTTACCAAAATAGATGATGAGTTAATAATCTATCCATGTCGTGAGTTACTACTTGATGAGCAGGTAAAAAATCAAGCAGCAATTTTGGGTAAAGAATTCCCCCAACTTACTGAGCTGACTGATAAATTAATGCAAGGTATTACCTTTGAAGGAATGGAATCACTTGCTGCTGGATTAGTTGGTGAGTTTAAAAGTATTTTAGATTTTCTCCCTAAGAGTACTCAGATTTGGTTTATTGATGAACCAAGGCTTAGGTCGCGAGCAGCAGATTTAATTACCACTAACCAAGAGTTTTTAGCAGCAACCTGGTCAAATCTTGCTTGGTCAGAGGAGAAAGATATAGCCCCTCCAGTTGATCTGACTGAGCAATTAGGCAGAGGTGGATTTTATGAACTAGTAGAGATCGAAAGATTAGCTAGCGACCTTAACTTCTCTATGAGATCGCTAAATCTTTACCCCAGTACACCAGATCAAATTGTTATTGATTTTCTTGATGAAACAGGCAGTTATGGAGGTAAGTATGAGCAGGTGATATCTGATATTGCGAAGTGGCATAAAGCGGGATACCAAGTGCTCTTTACCGCAGCAGGAGCTGGCACACTAAAGCGCTTTTCTGAGTTACTTAATAGCTCTGATTTGCCGAACCAAATAATCAAAGAGGTGAGTGAATCACCCAGCAGTGATTTAATTTATTTAATCAGATCTGATATGCAACATGGATTTATTAGTGAAAAATACAAGATAGTAGTTGTAACAGATAAAGATATCTCTGGTCAGCGCTCTGCAGATAAAGATTTAGCACGCATGCCATCTAGGCGTAAGAAAGCAATTGATCCGCTGCAGCTTAAAACAGGGGATTATGTAGTTCACCAGCAACATGGGGTTGGTAGATATTTAGAGCTAATTAATAGAAGTGTTGGTGGAGTTTCTAGAGAGTATTTAGTGATTGAGTACGCCTCAACAAAACGGGGACAACCAGCAGATCGGTTATTTGTTCCCACCGACACCCTAGAGCAGGTAACAAAGTATGTAGGTGGTGAGGCGCCGGCACTTCACCGAATTGGTGGCGCTGATTGGCAAAATAGTAAACGTAAAGCACGTAAAGCGGTAAAACAAATAGCAGCAGAGTTAATCAGATTATATGCAGCCCGAATGAGTGCCCCTGGCTTTGCATTCTCTCCAGATACACCATGGCAAAAAGAATTAGAAGAAAGTTTTGCATTCGTAGAGACTATTGATCAACAGGCAACTATTGATGAGGTTAAGCAGGATATGGAAAAACCAAATCCAATGGACCGAATTGTTTGTGGTGATGTTGGATATGGAAAAACTGAGATTGCAGTTAGAGCTGCTTTTAAAGCTGTACAAGATAGTAAGCAGGTTGCAATTCTTGTTCCAACCACATTACTTGTCCAGCAACATTTCACTACCTTCTCAAATCGTTACGCTGGATTTCCAATAAAAATCGCAGCATTGTCTAGATTTAATACACCGCGTGAAAGTAAAGAGGTGGTAGCAGGTCTTAAATCAGGTGTGATTGATGTAGTAATTGGAACTCACAGATTGCTATCAAAAGATATTGAGTTTGCAAATCTTGGCTTGCTAGTAGTCGATGAGGAGCAGCGGTTTGGTGTTGAGCATAAAGAGGAGTTAAAGAAAGCAA
>CANKTS010000057.1:0-6099 GCA_947486485.1 Actinomycetota bacterium
AGGTGCTGTTCGTGGTGATCGCTTCTTGCAATTAGGACTTCGTGGTTACTGGCCAGATGATGCAACCTTTAAATGGATGGCAAGTAAAGGAATGAAATCTTATGAGATGACAGAGATACATCACCGGGGCATGAAAGCTGTATTAGATGAATCATTTTCAATTCTTAGCGATGGCTGCGATGGCGTATTTTTATCAGTTGATATTGATGTGGTTGATCCAGGTATGGCGCCCGGTACTGGCACGCCAGAGCCAGGTGGAATGACAAGTAGAGAGTTATTAGAAGCAGTCCGTCGAATTTGTTTTGAATTACCAATTGTTGGCGTTGATATTGTTGAGGTTGCCCCTGCCTATGACACCAGTGATATCACTGCAATTTTGGCTAACCGAGTTGTATTAGAGGCGCTTAGTGCGATTGCATTAAAGAAGAGTGGTGGAAAGTATTCACCAACTAGAAACTTACTAGATAGATAGTTATAAAGCTTTTCGATAGTAAGTTGCAGTAGTTTCCACACCACCAGCCGGGCAAGTTTTTGCAGCAGCTTCGGCTTTTGCTAAACCGGCAGCAATAGCAACCTTTTGGGATGTAATGTTTAAATCTGAGATAGTTGCCTGAATTCTTTTAATATCTGGTTGAGTTTTTGCATACTCGGCTAAAGATTTGATTGCATCTTTTGTAGCACCCGCCCCTCGCCCCCAAGGTGCTACCCAGTAACCAATCTCAGCATTTCCATTTTCATTAACACCATGAATCGAGATAATACCAACCTCTTTTTTAGTTGAATCTTCAATTACCCAAACCTTTTTCTCACTAGTTTGGCCATTAGCAAAGCCAACTGCATGCTCCATTAAATATGGCTTGGGAACTGTGGTCCAGTATTGAATTTGCTCATCTTGACAGGCTTCAAATATCCAAGTTGCATCAGTAGGTTTTATTTCGCGAAGAGAGTGAGCTGACATTACTTAATTGTTGCTATTGCCTCATCTAAAACAGCAAGGCCATCAAGTAGTAATGCCTCATCAATCATAAGTGGTGGCAATAATCTAATTACATTTGCGTAAGTACCAGCTGAAAGAATTAAGACTCCCTTGCTAACACAGTATTTAAGTGCCTGAGTTAGCGCCTCTGGATTTGGCTCAGTAGTTCCAGGTTTTACTAATTCAATTGCCTGCATTGCTCCACGGCCGCGTACCTCACCGATAATTGGATACTTCTTAGCCATAGCATTAAGTGCATCATTCATAATTTTACCGATTTTATTAGCACGTTCAACAAGATTATCTTTTTCAATTGTCTCTATCGCACCTAATGCTGCAGCACATGCAACTGGGTTTCCTCCATATGTGCCACCTAGACCTGAAAGATGAATTGAATCCATAATCTCAGCTCGGCCAGTCACACCGGCAAGTGGCAGACCGGCAGCGATTCCTTTAGCGGTGACAATTAAATCTGGAACGACAGATTCATCTTCACATGCAAACATATGACCTGTTCTAGCAAATCCAGTTTGTACTTCATCTGCAATGAAAATAACTCCATTTTCTTTACAGAATTTGGCAAGCCCAGGCAGAAAGCCTTTACATGGAACGATAAATCCACCCTCACCAAGAATAGGTTCTATAACGATACAAGCGACATTACTCGCGCCAATCTCTTTTTCAATTTTATGAATCACCATGGCTAAAACAGAACTTTCACAAGGTTTAGTGCATGCGTCACACCGATATGGATAAGCAAGTGGCATGCGATAAACCTCTGGAGCAAATGGTCCAAATCCATCCTTGTATGGCATGCTCTTAGCTGTCATTGCCATAGTTAAATTAGTTCTTCCGTGGTATCCATGCTCAAAAACAACAACCGCGGATCGCTTAGTAAATTTACGCGCAATCTTTACGGCATTTTCAATTGCCTCAGCACCTGAGTTGAAGAGAGCCGATTTCTTCTTATGAGTACCTGGAGTTAAACGATTTAGTGCTTCACAAACCTCAACATAACCGGTGTATGGCACCACCATAAAACATGTGTGGGTAAAGGCCTCAATTTGTGTTTTAACATTTTCAACAACCTTACTTGCACTATGGCCAACATTTAAGACTGCAATTCCGGCGCCTAAATCAAGAATTGAGTTGCCATCAACATCAATAATAATTGCACCCTCAGCACGTTCAATAAATACCGGAAAGGCAGTTCCAAGTGAGGCAGAGACCGCTTCACCTCTGCGCTTAATTAATTCGGCAGACTTAGGTCCAGGAATAGCGGTAATCAGATTACGCTTTTGCGCAATTGCTGTTTTTGCCTCTGAGTACATGCCCAAATGCTATCTGAAGAGGTGAGGTGGTGGGCAGTTAAGATAGGTGCATGCGTGAAATTGTCGTTCTGGGCTCAACTGGCTCAATTGGTGTGCAAGCACTTGAGATTGTTGCCGCTCACCCAGATAAGTTTCGTATAGTCGGAATGAGCGCTGGCCGCAAAAATCCTGCATTACTAATGGAGCAGGCTAAGAAATTTAATGTGCCAATTGTCGGCAGTATGGCAGCTACTGCGCAAGTAGATGGAATTAAAGTAATTGATGGTGATAACTCATCAATTGAGATCGCAGCCCTGCCTTGCGATATTGTCTTAAATGGTATTACTGGATCAATTGGACTTGGACCAACCCTTTCAGCACTCGCAGTTGGTAATAAGGTGGCGCTAGCTAATAAGGAATCACTAGTTGCCGGTGGTGATCTAGTAATGAAGTATGGCCGAGATAAATTAATCCCAGTTGACTCAGAGCACTCAGCAATTTTTCAAGCTATGTTAGCTGGAAAAATAGGTGATATTAAAAAACTGATTTTAACTGCAAGCGGTGGTCCATTTAGAGATCGAGTAGATCTATCTGATGTAACAGTGGCAGATGCGCTAAATCATCCAACCTGGTCAATGGGTGAGGTGGTAACAATTAACTCCGCTACCTTACTTAATAAGGGACTTGAGATTATCGAGGCTCATTACTTATTTGGTCTTGAGTATGAGGCGATTGAGGCGGTTATTCATCCGCAATCAGTGGTGCACTCATTAGTTGAGTTTGTTGATGGCTCAACAATTGCCCAAGCATCCCCTCCTAATATGAAGGGTCCGATTGCATACGCACTTTCCTACCCTGAGCGAATTAATAAAGCATGCGCACCAATTGATTGGAGCAAAGCTCAAAGTTGGAATTTTTCACCAATTGATAATAATAAGTATCCAGCAATTGATTTAGCCAGACGATGTGGCCAATTAGGTGGGGGATTGCCCGCTGTTTATAACGCAGCTAATGAGGTTGTAGTTGCCGCCTTTTTAGCGCAGCAGATTAAGTTCACAGCAATAATTGAGATTGTTAGCAAGGTTGTAAATGCTTTTAGCGGTAACACACCAACTACAATTAGAGATATCGCAGATGTCAGTGAAATAGAGCAAAGTGCGCGCATGAAAGCAGATGAGTTAATAAAGGAGATCGCTTAAATGACTATCGTTGGCGTACTTGCATTTGTAGTTGCGCTCTTGTTATCAGTAATGATTCATGAGGCCGGGCATTATCTAACTGCAAAAAAATTTGGTATGAAGGTAACTGAGTTCTTTTTAGGCTTTGGACAAAAGATTTGGTCGACACAGCGCGGTGAGACTGAGTTTGGTGTGAAAGTGATTCCAGCTGGTGGTTACTGCCGAATTGTTGGAATGTCTGCTCGGGAGGAGTTAAGCCCAGCAGATTCTGATCGAGCTTTTATTAAAGCATCAGTTGGCAGGCGATTAATTGTTCTAGGTGCTGGTTCATTTTTACACTTTGTTATTGGTTTTGTTTTATTACTAACTCTTTTCACTTCTGCTGGTGTTACTGCGGTAACTAGCACAGTAGATAAGGTAAGTGAGTGCATTCCACAAACTGCAACTGAGCTTTGCTCTGCTAAATCAACTCCCTCACCTGCAAGAAATGTCGGCATATTAGCTGGCGATAAGATTACAAAGGTTGATGGCATATCTTATAAAGAGTGGGCAGATGTTGTTAAAAAAATCAGAGCATCCGCAGGTAAACAAATTGAGGTAACTATTGAGAGAAATGGTATGCCAATTAATATTTTAGTTACGCCAGCGGGCAGAGATGTAGATGGCAAGGTGATTGGTGTATTAGGTGTAGTAAATAAAGTTGGAACGGTAACTTATGGAGCGGGTGAGGCAACTATTAAAGCAGGTAAATTCACTGGGGAGATTTTACAAAATAGTCTCACCTCTTTAATCTCCTTGCCATCTAAGATTCCAGATTTAGTATCTCAAACATTTGGTGGCCAAAAACGTGATGCAGAAGGCTTAGTTGGCGTAGTGGGTGTAGCTAGAGTAAGTGGTGAGACTGCAAATACGAAGGCACTAACTACACGGGAGAAGATTGCTACCTTTATTTTAATTATTGCATCCCTTAATTTATTTGTTGGTATGTTTAATCTCTTGCCACTCCTGCCGTTAGATGGTGGACATATGGCAGTAGCTATTGCAGATGGTCTGCGTAATTTTCTAGCTAGAAGGCGGGGATTACCAAAGCCTGCTCCCTTTGATGTTGAACGGCTCACACCAATTACCATGGCAGTCTTTGTATTAATGGCTGGTTTATCAATTCTCTTACTAGCCGCAGATATCTTTAACCCAATTAGAATGAATTTCTAGATAGGCTTTACTCATGGTTGATTTAGGAATTCCTTCAGCTCCACCTGCAACACTTATGCCACGTCGCAAAAGTAGACAGCTAAAGGTTGGTTCAGTTTTAGTAGGTGGTGATGCACCAGTCTCAGTGCAATCTATGTGTACCACTCTTACTGCAGATGTTGACTCCACATTGCAACAGATTGCTGAGTTAACCGCCTCTGGTTGCCAGATTGTTCGAGTTGCTGTTCCCTCCCAAGATGATGCTGACGCACTTGCTCAGATTGCTAAGAAATCACAGATTCCAGTAATTGCAGATATTCACTTTCAACCTAAGTATATTTTTGCCGCAATTGATGCCGGCTGCGCTGCAGTTAGAGTAAATCCTGGAAATATTAAACAATTTGATGACAAGGTAAAAGAGGTAGCAAAGGCTGCGGGGGATGCAGGGATTCCAATTCGAATTGGTGTTAATGCTGGATCTTTAGATCCAAGATTGCTGGCAAAGTATGGCAAGGCAACACCAGAAGCTCTCGCTGAGTCTGCGCTATGGGAGGCATCTTTATTTGAAGAGCATGGTTTTAGCGATATTAAGATCTCTGTTAAACATCATGATCCAGTAACAATGGTGAAGGCGTATCGCATACTTGCAGCAAAGTGTGATTACCCCTTACATCTTGGTGTTACTGAGGCTGGACCAATTTTTCAGGGAACAATTAAATCTGCTACCGCATTTGGCATATTACTTGCTGAAGGAATTGGCGACACAATCAGAGTTTCACTCTCTGCCCCACCAGTGGAGGAGGTAAAGGTTGGTATCTCTATTTTAGAATCACTTAACCTGCGCCAACGTAAATTAGAGATTGTCTCTTGTCCTTCGTGTGGTCGGGCCCAAGTTGATGTTTATTCCTTGGCCGAAAAAGTTCAAGCAGGTTTGCAAGGAATGACTGTGCCACTTCGTGTTGCAGTAATGGGCTGTGTTGTTAATGGACCAGGTGAGGCACGAGAGGCAGATCTAGGTGTGGCATCTGGAAATGGTAAGGGACAGATATTTGTTAAGGGTGAAGTAATTAAAACTGTGCCAGAGGCACAGATTGTTGAGACACTAATTGAAGAGGCGATGCGCCTTGCTGAAGAGATGGAGGCAGCTGGGGTGGCATCAGGTAAACCATCAGTTGCAGTTTCCTAATTCTTATAACCTTTTAAATATTACTTTTCCAAAAGGCATACCAAATATAAGCTATAGCAAATATAAAAATAATTAAGATAACATCCCAAAATCTTCCACCGGAATCAGAATCAAATGCCAATTTAATTGAGTATAAGCCAAGGCAAATAATTACGATAAAGCCTGCGATAGCAAAAATTGCCATGCATAAATGTTACGCCTCATTTTTTACCGCTGTAAAAGACTAGCCGAGCAGCTCAGGCTTTTAATCTGCAATAT
>CANKTS010000058.1:0-6059 GCA_947486485.1 Actinomycetota bacterium
CAATAATAAGAAGTAAACCATTTACCGCTGCCTTCCAGAATGCATCCACACCAAGAGCTGCGAGGCCGCCTTGAATTGTCTGCACTAATAGGGCGCCAATTACTGCGCCAACTACAGTTCCAGAACCACCCATAATTGTTACGCCACCAATTACTACCGCGGCAACAACTGCTAACTCCTGGCCATAGAAAGCGGTGGAGTCAACTTGAGCAAAGCGCATTAAGTAAAAGACACCGGCAAGACCTGCCATAAAGCCTGAGAAAGCAAAAGCTAGGAAGGTGCGACGGAAAACCTTAATACCAACAAGATCAGCTGCTGGTGGATTAGAACCAATTGCATATGCATCCCGGCCAGCCTTTGTGTACTTCATAAAGAAGCCCATTAGTAACATAGCAATAATTACTAATAAGAAGGTAAGTGGCATAATGCCAAAGAAGACCTTCTGGCCTAAATCAAGCAAGCTAGGTGGCATCTCCTGTGCGTTGTAATCAACTGAGTTTGAGACCACATAAACAACTCCGCGCACAATATATAAAGTTCCTAGTGTTACTACCAGCGATGGTAGGCGAAGGCCTGCAACTAGTAAGCCATTTATAATTCCAACTGCAATACCAATTACTGGACCAATGATGAAACATTGCACCCAGGTAAAATCTGGATTTTTTGCGGAAAAATCAGCAACTACCCAGGCGGTAAGTCCAACGGTGGATGAGATTGAAAGATCAATATGACGCATAATTACAATTGGTGCGATACCAATTGCTAGTAATGCCACTACAGAGGTTGAGGTAAAAAGATCTCTAGTGCCATCACCAGTTAAAAATCTTGGGTTAATCAGACCAGTGCCACCAACTGCAACTAATAAAATAAGTGCCAAACTACCTTCACGGCTAGAGGGTTTTAATCTACGAAGAAAATTCATATTAGGCACTCTTCTTTCCGGTAGTAGCTGCTGCAATTATCTTCTCCTGTGTTGCTTCAGCTCTTGAAAGCTCTGCAACCTGACGGCCTTCACGCATTACGATAATTCGATCTGCCATTCCTAAAACCTCAGGAAGTTCAGATGAGATCATCAAAACCGCTTTACCCTCACCTGCTGCCTTATCAACTAACCGGTGCACCTCAGCCTTTGTTGCCACATCAATTCCACGGGTTGGCTCATCAACAATTAGTAAATCAGGATCGGTTGCTAACCACTTTGCTAACACAGTTTTCTGTTGATTACCACCAGATAGGCGATCAACTGGATCTGCTTGGTTAACAAACTTAATACTTAACTTATCTTTCCAAATATCAGTTAAGGAATTCTCTTTTTTAAAGTTAATTAAGCCGCGATCAGTTAGCGAATCAAAGGACTCCATTGAGATATTGCGGTTAACACCTGCGACCATAAATAATCCTTGCTGGCGTCTATCCTCAGGAATAAAGGCAATCTTTCGCTTCATTGCAAGCACTGGAGATCCGGCAGGTAAAATCTCACCCTTAACCTTTACAGTTCCACTCTCATACTTATCAATTCCAAAGATTGCCCGAGCAACCTCAGATCGTCCACTACCAACTAAGCCAGCTAAGGCAACAATCTCACCTTTTTTAACCTTAAATGAGATGTTTCTAAAGTAGGCAGGATTGGTTAGATCATTAACCTCAAGCACTACCTCACCAATCTTATGTTCAGTCTTAGGGAATAGATCAGTTAACTCTCTTCCCACCATATCTTTAATAACCTTTTGTAGATTGGTATCTCCAACCGCATTCTCACTAACTGTGGCGCCATCTCGCATAACTGTGATGTAGTCAGAGATTGCAAAGACCTCATCTAATCGATGGCTAACAAAGATAACCGCCTTGTTCGCTGCCTTTAGTGATTTCATAACTGTCATCAACCGCTCAACCTCTGAGGCAGAGAGCGCTGCAGTTGGTTCATCCATCAAAATAATATTTGCATTCATGGAAAGTGCTTTTGCAATTTCAACCACCTGTTGATCGGCAATTGAAAGACCACGGGCTTGTCGCTTTGGATCTAACTCAACACCTAGCTCTTTAAATAATCTAGCTGATTCAGTTTGAGCAAACTTCCAATCAATTACCGCACCCTTTTTAGGTTGGCGGCCAATAAAAACATTCTCAGCCAGGGATAGATCTAAAAATAGGGATGGCTCCTGGTAAATAACTGCAATGCCTTGAGCGATTGATTGTTGAGGAGAGCCAGTCTGAAAATCTTTTGATCCTAATTTAATTGTGCCGCCATCATTAACATGCACACCAGCTAATATCTTTAACATTGTTGATTTGCCGGCGCCATTTTCACCAAGGAGTGCGTGAATCTCACCTGCTCTAATTTTTAAATCTGTTCCCTTAAGTGCAATTGCGCCACCGAAGCGCTTTGCTACTTTATTCATCTCTAGAAGAAGTTCACCTTTTTTCACCACTTACCGCTCCGTTCTAGTTGGGAGTAACTTTCCTATTCAATTCTGTCGCTGACCCTATCGCCAGAATCCGCCTTCGGCTAGGCAATCTGGGGTAAGGAGTGCTTATTTGGCGTAACAAAAAGGTAACGGTGGCGGTGATATCTTAAAATTTGGGACAGAGTCCAACTAGACGATCGGCATCAACTTGGGGAAGAGTGTCAGGTGTGAAGCGCTACCTGGCCCTGGATATGGGGGCTGAATCTGGCCGATTAATGGCGGTAAGTATTGATAAAGAAATTTCCACGCAAGAAATTCATAGATTTCAAACCCCAGTAAAAATAGATTCTAGAGATAGAAGGTGCTGGGATTTTCCAAAGATAATGGATGAGGTAATTACCGCGCTCACAAAGGCAAGTGCAACTGGATCATATGAAGGATTAGCAGTTGATACCTGGGGATTAGATTTTGGTTTAATTGATAAAGATGGCCTGATTATTGAATTACCAGTTAGCCACCGGGATCATCGAACCGATGGCATGTTAGCTAAAGCATTTGAGTTAGTTGGCAAAGATAGATTACATAATGAAAGTGGTTGCCAATTACTTGAGGTTAACTCAATCTATCAATTACTAGCAATCGCGCAACAAACCCCAGATGAGTTTGAAAAAGCTAAACACTTACTATTTATGCCAGATCTAGTTCTATATGCATTAACTGGCGTAATCGGAACTGAGTACACAATTGCATCAACCTCTGGTTTATATGATGTGCCAAAGGATCGCTGGGCGCAAGAGTTAGCAAAGGATTTGGGAATTCCAATTGAAATCTTTGGCAAGGTAGAAAATCCTGGCACTATCCGGGGTGAATTAAAAAAAGAGATTCAAGATAAGACTGGTATCGGCCCGATTAAATGTATTGCAACCGCATCCCATGACACCGCAAGCGCCGTCTTTGCTACACCCCTTGCCTCACCAGGCAGCGCCTACATCTCAAGTGGTACCTGGTCATTAATGGGTGTTGAATTAACCAAACCAGTTGTTAATGAGATAACAATGAATCAGCGATTAACAAATGAGGGTGGTTATAACCGAAGTATTAGATTGCTTAGAAACATAATGGGATTGTGGTTAATTCAAGAGGTTCGCAAAAATCTTAAGGAAAATGGGCAGGATTACACCTACGCCCAATTGGTCGAGCTTGCAGCTAAGGAAGCTGATCCCTTTGCCACATTAATCTATGTTGATGCCTCAATCTTTATTCATGCAGGTTCCATGATTGAGCGGATTCAAAAATTTGCTAAAAACACAAACCAACCAATTCCAACAACTGCAGGGCAATTAGCACAAACAGTATTTGCATCCTTAGCACTGCAATACGCAAAGACCTGTGAAACATTATCTGCTTGCAGTAATCTGCCGATGCCAGCAATAAATATTGTTGGTGGTGGTTCTCAAAATGAGCACCTATGCCAATTAACCGCTGATATCTCAAATCGGCAGGTGATTGCAGGTCCAGTTGAGGCAACTGCAATGGGAAATGCAATGGTGCAGGCGATTGCCCTGGGCAAACAGCCGCATTTAACAGATACGATTTCAGCACGGGCGTTGATTGAGGTGAGCAATCTGGGCCTTAAAAAATATAATCCCAACAAAGCTAGCGATCCAAATACAATTGCACTTGTTCGCACACGTTATGAAAAGTTAACTTTGGAGGATATGCGATGAGTAATTTAGTAACTCAATTAACACAGTTAGCCAAGATCACCGGTGCTCCAGAGGCTGATCTAACAATTGTGGCTGAAGGAAATATCGCAGTTCTTGAGCCCGGCACAAACCGCTTCTTAGTTAAGGCAAGTGGAGTGGTGATGGGAAATGCCACCGAGGATGATTGGGTTTACTTAGATTTAGATAGGTGCGCGCAAATTTTAATTGATGCAGATAAGAAAGGTGTAACCGATAAGTTAGATAAAGCCTTTGATGCGATATTAAAAGAGTCTGTTACGCCAAATGGCAAGGTGCGAAAAGCAAGTATTGAAACTATGGTTCATGTGGTTGCCTTTCACTTAATGGGTGCAACCTGGTCACTTCACACCCATCCAACACCGGTGGTTGCACTTGCTGCCAGTAAAGATGCAGCAAAACATTACAGCGGCACAGTCTTTCCAGATGAAGCAGTTGTCTGCGGGCCGGTGCCATTATTTTTGCCTTATGAATCCCCCGGCCTCTCCCTTGGCCTAGGTGTTTACCAAGGAGTTGAGAAGTATCAAGATAAATATGGCAGATCACCTGGCCAAATTATTTTAGGAAACCATGGTCTTTGCACATTTGGTTCCGTAAGTAGTGAGGCGTTATCAACAACTCAAATTGCAGTTAAAGCTGCCAAGATAAGAGTTGGCGCCTTAAGTAGCGGCGGAATTAATTTTATTCCAAAGAAAGCTGCCGAAGCGATTGCATTTAGACCAGATGAGATCTTGCGCCGCAAGATGTTATCGGAGTAAAAAAAAGAGCTAATGAAAGCTTCGGCAGTAACCTTTGATATCGGCGGTGTTATCTACTCCGATGATGTTTTCAAACGGGCAATCTTTATCGCTTTAAATAAATTATCAAATGGTGTTACCCAAGATGAGTTTGATCTGGTTTATAACACTCACTTAAAATCTCAATCAGGCTCCCTGCGTAGTAAGTTGTGTGAGAAATTTTTAGGCTCCCTGGAAAAAAAGAGTGAGTTAATGCAGATTGCCACTGATAACTGGATCTTCACTCCAAATGATCTATATAAAGATGCAAAAGCTTGTATTACCGCCTTAAAAGATACTGGCGCCAAGATTGGTATTGTGGCAAATCAGCCGGCCTCAAGTGTTAACTCACTAAAATCTGATCACCTATTTGAGTTAATTGATTTTCTAGGTATCTCAGCCATTGTTGGCCTTGAAAAGCCTGATATTAAAATCTTTGAGTTAGCAATTAAAGAGTTAGGGGTAGATCCTTCTAAAGTGATTCATATTGGCAACCGAATCGATACTGATGTAATTCCTGCTAAAAAATTAGGGATGAAAACAGTTTGGGTAAGGCGGGGTGAGGCAAATCCTGATCCGACCGAGGGTGATCTAAAACAAGCAGATATCACTGTTAATGATCTAAGTAATCTGCCGGCTTTAATTGCAGCGTTATGAGTAAGCAGGTATTTATTGGCATTGATATTGCCACTGAAAATGTTAGAGCGGTTGCAATTGATGCAGAGGGTAATTTATATGGATCAAGCAGTGAAAAGTTAGCTCCGGTAGCTGGGGGTAGTGATAAGCGATTAACTCAGGATCCAGCAAGCTGGATAGCTGGCGTAAGTAAGGTATTAAAGGAGTTGGTGGCAAAATGTAAGGCGCAGGGTTTTATTCCTAAAGCACTTTGTATCTCAGCAACTAGTGGCACATTTGTAATCACAGATTCAAAAGGTAAGCCAATCGCCTCCGCTGCAATGTATAACGATGGCAGGGCCGCTTCAGTATTAGGCAGAGCTGAGAAGATAATTGCTGAGGCAAATCAAAGTGGTCCTTATCTATTGGCAAATACCCCAGAGTTTGTTATTGCATACCTATCTGGAAAAGGATTAGCGCAAATACCAACTGATACCAGCCACAGCTTAAAGATTGGCTTA
>CANKTS010000059.1:0-5994 GCA_947486485.1 Actinomycetota bacterium
AAAGGTCCTCAGGCTGACGCTGTAAATCCTGCTTAAATAACCATTAACCTTTCGAGCAAGTCTCGAAAATAATTTAAGGTCTGCTAGAAATAGCAGGCCTTATTTTTTTATACCTATTTCTTTGGCTCAGCTGGAATTGTTGCCGGAGTTACTACCTTAGGTTTTAAATCATTACCCACCTGCCAGGCTTGCAAATACTTCCACGGTGATGTTTTACCTTTTGACTCTAATCCAACGCCCCGCTTGACCCACCAAATTCCTTTTTCAGTTGGATATGAAATACCAAAGTGCAGATGCGGTTTTGTCCCCCGTGCACTACCAGTTGCTCCTACCTCACCTAATTTTTCCCCGGTCGCAACTCTTAAGCCGGGCACAATATTTGTTTCAATTTTAGCTAGATGGCTTCCGTAATATCTATTGCCATCATCACCAATTATTGAAATAGATAATCCACCGCGATCTGCGCCAAGATTTGTTTTACCACTCCACTTATCAACTACTGCTACCTCATCTACTACACCAGCAATCGGTGCAACAAATGCGCAACCTTTTTTCGCGATGATATCTGTGGCTGGATAATCATGGTGATACTTTCCATAGGTAACGGTGCAACCTGCAACTGGGAATGTGTAGATAGGTGCGGCGCTTACTGTTGAAAGATTGCCCAAGAGAAATACTGCGGTAAGTAAGCCCACCTTAATTTTCATACTTTGATTATCCAGTGTGAGCATGTGAATAACGGTAATTAATACTTAGTGTTGGAATAGATGTAAGGTATGACACTCATCTCCTTAATTGGGGCGGTAGCTCAGTTGGTTAGAGCCCCGGACTCATAATCCGGTCGTCGTAGGTTCGAGCCCTACCCGCCCCACTCAATTTCATTCATTGACTAGACTTGTTCAAATATTGAAGATTAATTAATTTAAGGGGTTTGTGTGTCTGAAAGTTTAAAAGAAATTAATGTCGGCTTACTTGCATACGGGGCAATCGGTGATGAACATAGTCGGGCCATTAGTGCAGTTGATGGGTTACGACTTACCGCAGTAGCTGACACAAATCCAGATAGGTTAGCCGCTGCAAAAGATTTGGCACCAGATATAACAACATTCACTGATTCCTTACAAATGTTAGATTCTGGATTACTTCAACTGGTAGTCATCTCAACTCCCCCGAACAGTCATTACTTGTGGGCGAAAGAATCATTAAATCGGGGTATAAATGTGATTTTGGAAAAACCAATGGCGCTTTCAGTTGAGCACTGTGATGAGTTAATGGCGCTAGCTGCTTCAAAAAATCTGCTTTTAGTTGTCTATCAAAATCGGCGCTTTGATGCTGATTTTATAACGATAAAAAAATTGATAGATGAAGGAGTCATCGGTGAAGTCTTTTCCTATGAGAGTTTTGTTGGCGGATACTCCAAGCCGTGTTCATATTGGCACTCAGATGCACAGGTCTCTGGTGGTGCTATTTTTGATTGGGGTAGTCACTTTATCGATCAGATTCTGGCAATTATTCCAAGCAAGGTAGATACGGTTAGTGCGATTAATCAGAAGCGTGTTTGGAAGCATGTTACAAATGCGGATCATGCAGATGTTTTTATAACATTTTTAAATGGAGCTCGTGCATCATTTACTAATTCAGATCTTGCGGCGGTACGTAAACCTAAATTTTATATTCTAGGAACAAATGGAGCGATAATTGGTAATTGGGATCCAGCAGCTGGTTTAGCACCAGCTGATCTGCCTGCAATCCTTACGGTGCATCGCTCCGACGGCAGTGATGAAGTAATCCCAAACTCAGTTGCTAATCCTTATGCATTTCACCAAAGCGTCGTTGCATATCTCAAAGACAACACCCCAATGAATGTAACAACTCGTCAATCTCGTGATGTAGTTGCAATTATGCAAGCAGCGGAGGAGTCTGCGCTGTCTAATGGTCGTTCGGTAACACCTTCCCTTATTTAATGAAAACCATTCGTTGGGGATTAATTGGTGCAGGTTGGATTGCAACTAAAGCAATTGCGCCAGCGATGCATGCGGCGGCTGACACGATAGTTCAAGGCGTTGCAAGTAGAGATCTAAAACGTGCACAAGCACTTAACCCAGTAACTACCTACTCAAGTTATGAAGCGCTAATTAATGATCCCTTAGTTGATGCGGTCTACATCAGCCTTCCTAATCACTTACATTGCCAGTGGAGTGTGAAAGCACTTAACGCCGGCAAGCATGTTTTGTGCGAAAAACCATTTGCTATGAACGTTTCAGAGGTTGAATCTATGGCTCAAGCCGCACGCGATAATAATCGACTATTAGTTGAGGCAGTTAGTTCTAGGTGGCATCCAAGGATGATTCGACTAGTTGATTATGTAAAGGCTGGAAACATTGGAGAACTAATTTCTATCGATTCATCATTTACTTTCCCTGCTTCACTTGAAGGAAATTATCGACTCTCACCAGATATGGGCGGCGGCGCACTTTTTGATGTCGGGGTCTATCCACTCCATGCGATTGCAGCACTAATCGGTGCTGATGCAAGTGTGGTAATTAACAGTTGTGATGTAAAGGTTGGAGCTACGGGAATTGATCTGACAAGTAGATGGCAGATGGGCATTGATAATTTAATCACCGCTTCTGGCTTAGCTTCATTTGAGATGCCAGAGAACCAAAGTTTGATTGTGCGTGGTGAGAAGAACTCTATCGAACTTATTGGGACGGAGGCATTTACTTCATGGCACACTGAAAGTAGATTGCGATTAGGTCAGCAAGTTGAAGAGTTTGAAGCGGTGGACCCATACAAGATTATGATTGAAAATTTTGGCAAAAGAATTCTTGGTCAAGAAAGTTGGGTTCTCCCAATAGAAACATCACTATTGGTTCAGAAAATGCTCGGCCAACTTCAAAGCTCTCACTAGTAAGCAACGTACCCTAGAAACTCATAATTTCATCATCTGAACTCCCAGCCCTACCCGACCCGCTACTGCCGATACCGAAACTTCAAAGCAATTCCACAATGAAATGCTGTGAGCGCGTAGAGTTATCCCATGCACCCTAAATTATTCACTGTTACCATCTTTGCAACTCTCTTAGTCACTGGGTGCAGTAGTGAGATAACTTTAGAGAAACAAACTAAATTAGTGGAGTATCAAGGTTGTTTATCTGCCGAAAGTGAGCAGTGGAATATGGCTCTATCAAAGGGACAGATACAAACAGAATTAAAGCCAGGTGGAAAATTTTGGATAGAGAGTGAAAATCGTCCCTACCAAGTATTTGAATTTGCACAAAGTATGTGTGAGCAATATAAGCCTTAATTTTCTAAGCCTCTTGATAAGGTAGGATTTGCTTATGAATGAAAATGAATTAATTACTGTTTGGAATCAACAGCGTGCTATTCGAGTTAAATCTCAATTAGCGCCAACAGTTTTACTATCTGTCGTACTAGCACTTGCTGCAACTGGTAACTTAACTAAGAACTCTGACTCAACTCTTAAGCTATTTGTTATTGGCTTAGTTGCCTCTGGTGGAGTTTTCTCCGTCTCTGCCATGGTGGCAGCAATTAGAGATAGCCTGGCAGTAATTGATGCACTTAAAAGCATTAAATCAATTTCACCTTTGGGAAAGAGTATTAAAAAATCTTCCGACCAACTTAAGGTTCTTGGCGGCTTATTTATGGTTATGAGCGCATTTAATTTTGTTGTACTTTTACGATATCTGAGTATATAAAAATCTTAATTTAGTTGACTCTGTTAACTGCCCTAAATTAAAGCCCAGAAACAACCAGGGCTGGATGCTGTGCCATAAACTCTTCAATACTTTTAAGATTAGGCCTGCGGTCAGCACCATGTGGCAGAACTGCAACAGATGCTGCAGCCGCACTTGCAAACCGTAATCTCTCAATTGGATCCATTCCTTTTAATATCCCGTATGCGTATGCACCATGGAAAATATCACCGGTGCCATTTGTATCAATCGCCTCAATTACATATGCATTTATATGTTGCACCTGATTCTCACCTTTGATCTGAAAGTAACAGCCATTGGCACCATCGGTTATCACAACTGCATTTCGTGTTTGATTCCACAAGGAACTTACTACCTCAGCAGCCTCCTCTTTACCTGTAACCGCCTTAGCAAAATTAAGTGGCAAAATTGGATCAGAGGCAAATGAAATCATTTGAAGCAGTAGGGATTTTTCAACAAAGAATTGTTCAGCATCTAATACAACTGGAATTTTAAGCTCACTACACTTTTTAATCACTTCTAATGTACCTGGTGGGCATATTCCAGCATCAACCATTAGTAACTGCGCCACTGAGATTGCTTTCGCAACCTTTTCCGTACTAGGTAGTTTGATGTGGTGCAGTGGCTCATCGTCATAAACAATAAATCGCTCACCATCTCCAGTTAATACAATTGTGGCCTCAGCTGGATGAGATTTATCATCAAAATCAACAAACTCTGTGCTAACACCATTCTCTGCAAAATCATCTATTGCCGATTTCCATCGCACTTGAGCGCTCATACTGCCAACATATGCAGTTTTAATACCGAGTGCAGATAAGGCAACTAAGGAGTTTCTGACATTTCCACCAAAACGATTTTCTCGCCGGATTATTTTGCCTTTTTCATCTTTCCACTTTGCATTGGTAACTAAGATTTGATCAGAGGCAATACACCCAACGCCGATAATCATTAATTAATTAAGCAGTTGGTGGTAAGCCGGCCTCTTTAAGAGCGGCCTCAGCAGTTAAACCATCATGAATTACGGTGTAATAAGCACGTGATGCTTTTTGTACATCTGCCGCGCCCCAAACATTTCTACCAACTACTGCACCCTTTGCGCCAGCATCAATTGCATCTCTAGTACTTGCTAATGCTGCGCCAAGTGTTGGCTCTTTTGGACCGCCTGCAATCACAATTGGTGCTGGGCAGGAAGCTACGATCTCAGCAAATGCTTTTTTATCCCCTGGATAGCCAACCTTAATTACATCAACTCCAGTTTCAATGCCACATCTAACCGCCCAAGCAATCTCATCTGGGCTGAAGATAATCTCACCATCCTTATTTTTTGAGTAATCTCGTGGATAAATGTGGGCAATAATTGGAATATTAAACTCAGTAGCTTCGCGTACTGAATCTGTTAGCCACTTTAAATACTTACCCTCAGTTTTACCTCTAACTGGAATTGCAACCGCCAAAGCATCTGCGCCAAGCCGGATTGCATCAATTGGCCGAGCTAGTAACTCTGAGATTCGATCATCAACTGTAAAGCAGCCACCTTGAATTATTAGTGCAGCTTTTCCGGCATATGGCACCCATAAATTCTTTGCTGTACCAACTTGAATAGTTACTGAATCTGGCTTACCAGCCATAGTTGCAGCAAGTGCCTTTGGTAGATTTGCTAAGCCACCAGAGACTGCATTTCCATAGCCAACAAAGTGATCAACCGCTACACCAAATAGATTGCCAGATGGATTAGAAAAGATTCGTTTAAGTCTGACTTCGCGTCCAATGCTCATACATCCCCTTGGGTTAAGTTAGAAACTTTGCCAACTATATCGGCGATAAATTAATACCGTAATTTTAACATCTATTTACAAGGGGATTAGCAAAATATTTTGAGATTAGATTTGGCATATTTATTAAAGATTGTGGCAAGTGTTTTTTGGCAACTTTCATTTTTCTACTGGCAGAGTTATAAGTATCAACCTGTTATTTAGAGTCTGCGCGGGGGGGTATAACGTTTAGGTAACAAGACAATTTAGGCTCAATCAATATTGTCTAAATGTCTATATCAGTGTAAACATGGGGGTGAAGTACTTACCTATAGGAGGAAATATAAGTATGAAGAAACTCTTCTCACGTCGCACCCTTGCTGCTGTTGCAGTACTTGGTGCTTCGTCATTACTGCTTTCTGCTTGTTCATCATCTGATGATGCAGGTGGAGATGCAAAGGTAGGCGTATCGCTTATCCTAAAAAATGATACAAACCCATTCT
>CANKTS010000060.1:0-5908 GCA_947486485.1 Actinomycetota bacterium
ATTATTTAATTTAGCTTTTAGCTCACTTTTTGTAGGAAGTGGATCTAACAGGGTTGGTGCAACAATACGAGCAAATTTACTTACCTCATCATAAAACTTTTGCCAATTATCACTTTCATTATTTGATCCAGTTAATCTATTAAATGATTCAGCATTACTTTCATCCCATGTGCGGTTTATCAATAAGCCGGCATCTTTTCCATTTTTAGAATAAGGTGTGTATGAAGATACTTTTCGAGATATGCATTCAAAATTTAAGTTTAAATCAGAGATAATTTTATCTGGTAATAGTGAAACTAGGTATGAATAGCTAGAGATGCGGGCGTCAAAACCAGTGAATGCTTGTGTTGAGACAGTTGCGCCACCAACCTCATTATTTGCCTCTAATACTAAGACTTTTTTTCCAGCTTTTGCTAAGTAGCATGCTGCAACTAAACCATTATGGCCAGCACCAACAATTACTACATCAAATGAATTCATTATTATCCCTCTGGATAAGGCGCTTTAGAAACTTTTATCTCTTCTAACCTTGCTAAAGATTCAACCCGCTCTGCTGCATGGTTGACAATTTGTTGTGGATAATCTTTTTGATAACCATCTAAAACATTCCATGGCTCATGTATTTCAATTCCTTTTAGGTGTGCAAGCTCTGGCACATATTTGCGAACATAATCTCCATTCTCATCAAATCTTTTTCCTTGCTCGATTGGATTAAATACCCGGTAATAAGGAGATGCATCAGTTCCGCAACCAGCGGTCCACTGCCAGCCATGAGCATTTGAGGCTACGTCATAATCGACTAAATGTTCTCTAAAAAATCTCTCACCTAACTGCCACTCTAAATGCAAATCCTTTACTAAAAATGATGCTACTACCATTCTGGTGCGGTTGTGCATCCAACCCTCTTGTAATAATTGCCGCATAGCTGCATCAACAAATGGATACCCTGTTTTACCCTCACACCAAGCTTTAAATTTATCCCCTGGTTTGTCATAACGCATCTTGGAAAACTGTGGCGCGTAGTATTGCGTTTCAGTGTGTGGATTATTAAATAAAATATCAGCATAAAACTCTCGCCAGGCAATCTCTTTACGGTAAACATCATGAGCCTTACTTTCACCGAGTGGAGCAAGCAAGGTCCGCGGATGAATCTCTCCCCACTTTAAGTGTGCACTCATTTTGCTTGTGCCATCAATACCAGCCAAGTTACGTGCAACATCGTAATCATCTAGACCGTTTTTTTGAAAGTGTTTAAATCGCTCAAGTGCCGCTAATTCACCAGCCTTAGTAATGTTTACATTATCTGGAAGTTTCCAATCTGGAAAGCTTCGTGCATTACTTGCAGGTTTAACAGCCGGTATCTCTTTTGGTCTTTCTGCAGGCTTGCGCCAGCCATGAGCACACCAGGCTTTATAAAATGGTGTGTAAACCCGATAAGGGGTGTTATCACTTGGCTTAAGGACCCTGCCTGGTGCTACTGCATATGGTGACCCAGTTCTAATTAATTTAATTCCTGAATCTTCAATTACTTGATCACGCTTGGCGCCATATGGCTCATACTCTGTTGAGATGTGTACAGATTCTGCCCCATATTGTTTTTGTAGATCTTTAAGAACACTTATCTGATCACCTGCAATTACATTTAAATTATTACTTAATAAATCATCTAGATGGTGAAGTGATTGGCCAAGATATGCCAATCTTTTACTACCAGCTGTTTTAATAAGCTTAGGATCTAATATAAATACTGGAACTATCTCTTTACTTTCACTAATTGCGGCTAATAACGCTGGATGATCTGATACTCGCAGGTCTCTACGAAACCAGATAATTGATCTGCTGCTCATTGGCATATGGTGCCAGTTAAATCAGGTTTATATTAATTATGAGTGAAGTGACTCAACTGATGGATCCCAACCTTTAACATCCTTCGGCTTTCTAGGACCTGGGCCAACATATCTTGCAGATGGACGAATGATTCTGCCAGTTCGCTTTTGTTCCAAAATATGTGCTGACCATCCAGCGGTTCTAGCTGCGGTAAACATTGAGGTAAATAGATTTGCTGGAACTTGGGCAAAATCTAAAACAATCGCAGCCCAAAACTCAACATTTGTCTCCAGTACTCGATCGGGTTGGCGCTCTTTAAGTTCAGCAAGTGCAGCTTTTTCTAAAGCAAGTGCGACCTCATATCTAGGGGCATTTAATTCTTTAGCAGTTCTTCGTAATGTGCGAGCGCGTGGATCCTCAGCTCGATAAACCCGGTGACCAAACCCCATTAACCGTTCATGTTTATCTAAAATTGATTTCACATAACCGAGCGCATCCCCTGATTTTTCAACCGCTTCAATCATATTTAAAACTCTTGCAGGAGCTCCGCCATGTAGTGGTCCACTCATCGCGCCAATTGCACCAGAGATGGAAGCAGCAACATCAGCTCCAGTTGAAGCAATTACTCGCCCAGTAAAGGTTGAGGCGTTCATTCCATGTTCTGCTGCTGAGACAAAATAAGCATCAATTGCTCGCACATGTATCGGATCTGGTTCACCTCGCCAACGAATCATCATTCGCTCAACCACAGTATGTGCTTTATCAATCTCTGATTGTGGAATTACCTGAGCGATAGTTCCCCGAGCAGATTGGGCAACATAGGAAAGTACCATTACAGATACCCGAGCTAAGTTACTTCTTGCCTCTTCATCTGAAATATCAAGTAATGGTTTTAAACCCCAAGCAGGTGTAAGCATTGCAATTGCAGATTGCACATCAACTCTTACATCGCCGGTATGAACTGGAATTAAAAATGGCTCAGCAGGTGGAAGTCCTGGATTAAATTCATCATCTACCAATAATCCCCATACGTTGCCAAAGGTAACTCGGCCAACTAGATCTTCAATATCAACGCCGCGATATCTAAGTGCACTTCCCTCTTTATCGGGTTCGGCAATCTTTGATTCAAAAGCGATTACACCCTCAAGGCCGGGCTTAAAATCATCTGCCACTAACAGGCTCCCTTAATTTGGTGATTTATGGTGCCTATTGTGCTACCTAATTGCAAATCAGCCAAACTGGAGGTGATGTAGGGTTGGATATAAGATGGTAAACCGAGAAGACATTGGCGCAATGCGCCGTCAATATGGCGAGCATGGATTAATTGAGAGTGAACTTGCGGCTAATCCAATTGATTTATTTAACTCCTGGCTTAAAGATGCAGCTGCGAATGAGATTGTAGTTGAGGCAAATGCCATGGTTTTATCTACTGAAGTTGAACACCAACCAAGTAGTAGAACAGTCTTACTAAAGGATCTGACTGCAGGAGGCTTTACTTTTTTTTCAAATTACGGCTCCCGTAAAGCAAAACAAATTGCTGAAAATAAAAATGTTTCATTACTTTTTCCCTGGTATCCAATGGAGCGGCAGGTAATTGTGATCGGCAGCGCTAGTAAAACTTCTGCGCAAGAGTCTGATTCTTACTTCGCCTCTCGCCCACGTGGTTCCCAAATTGGTGCTTGGGCTAGTGCACAATCTGATGAACTATCTTCACGAGATGAGTTAGAAAAGCGTTATGCCGAATTTGAAGGCAAATGGGGTGAGGGCGAGAAGATTCCACGGCCAGATTTTTGGGGTGGCTATGTTGTTTATCCCACATCAATTGAGTTTTGGCAGGGCAGATACTCACGTCTTCATGATCGGATCCGATATGTGAGAGCGTCGAATAATAATTGGGAAATTAAACGGCTTAACCCCTAATATCTACCAATGAGTGAAATAAAAATCCCAGATAATCTAAAGCCTGCCGATGGCAGATTTGGATGTGGGCCATCAAAAATTCTTCCTGCCTCAATCGCTAATCTTGCAAGTAATTACGGAAAAGTATTAGGAACAAGCCACCGGCAAAAGCCGGTAAAAGATGTAGTTAGTGCAGTAAGAGTTGGTCTTAAATCACTATTCTCATTACCAGATGGTTATGAAGTAATTATTGGAAATGGTGGATCAACCGCATTTTGGGATATTGCAACCTTTAATTTAATTGAAAATAAGTCACAACACTTAGTATTTGGTGAGTTCTCCTCTAAATTTGCAGCTGCGGCAAAAGAGGCACCAATGATTGGTACACCAACTGTTATTAAGGCTGAGCCTGGCTCACATCCACTGCCAGTAGTTGAAGTCGGTGTTGATGTTTATGCACTAACTCATAATGAGACAAGTACTGGTGTAATGATGCCAATTATTAGGCCAGCTGGCGCTGCTGATGCGTTGGTCTTAGTTGATGCCACCAGCGCTGCTGGCGGCCTTGCTTTAGATATTACGCAATCTGATTGTTACTACTTTGCTCCCCAAAAATCCTTTGCCTCCGATGGTGGGCTTTGGGTGGCAATAATGAGCCCAGCAGCAATTGCTCGAGTTGAAAAGATAAAGGCAAGTGGCCGGTGGGTACCAGCATTTTTTGATCTATCAATTGCAATTGAAAACTCTAGGCTTGATCAAACCTATAACACACCAGCTCTTGCCACTTTAATTTTACTAGCTGAGCAAATTCAATGGATGAACTCAAATGGTGGTTTAAAGTTTGCTGCTGGGCGCAGCAATGATTCATCAAATATTTTGTATAACTGGGCTGAGAAAACTACCTACACCACACCATTTGTAGTTGATCCTGCAATGCGCTCTAAAGTGGTTGGCACTATTAATTTCGAGGAAGGCATTGACGCACTTGAAGTTGCTAAGATTTTGCGCGCAAATGGCATTGTTGATACTGATTCATATCGTAAGTTAGGCAAGAATCAACTTAGGATCGGTATGTTTCCAGCGGTTGAGCCAGCTGATGTTGAATTACTTACTCAATCTATTGAGTATGTTGTGGAAAGGATAGCAAAATGATGAGTGCAAAATTTAGACGCCAGATTACTATTGCAATTCTAATTGGTATGGTAGCAATGGTTTTAATCAGTGGATTTTAGCGTTAAGATTCCTAAGTGAGACAATCTATATTTGTAATTGCTTTAGGAATTGTGCTTTGGATTATTGCTTTGGTATTTGCAATAGTAATGAAGGCTGAAAGTAAAATACTTTGGATCTGTGTTACGGGCGCCCTCCTCGGTGCAATCGGACTTCGCTATACCATCGCCCGCAGCCGGGGTAAATAACTTTAATTACCCTCAATTTGGCTTGCAATACCGCGCAGAACTTTAGCCAATCGCTCTGCATCAGCTGCAGATGAACTTCGGCCACCGCGAAGGCCATTGCCGTAACGATCTAATATTTTAATCGTATCTTCAATCATCGCTGCTAGATCATCATTTTTGCCCCGTGAACTGCCTGCCATTGTTGGTGGTGCTTCCACAATTGAAACTGAAAGTGCTTGTGGGCCACGACGACCATCGGCAATTGAAAACTCAAGCTTTGTGCCAGGCTTAACAGTTGTTACACCTGCTGGTAGTGCTTCTGCTGAAAGGTAAACATCTTCGCCCTCATCATTGGAGATAAAGCCAAAACCTTTCTCCAAACTAAACCATTTAACGCGACCGCTAGGCATTGGGATCTCCTTTCAATATTTATTATTCGTTTAGGCCACCTTTGGGTGGGCAGAGGGATAGTTTAACGCAATCTAGGTAATGCTGGCGGCCGGTTACTCAGCCTTGATTAGCGCCTCAGAGTGGGCGCCACAGCCATGGTCAACTGAAACTACTCGCGCATCCTCAGGTGAGATTGCATTTGAACAAACGCCAAAGGCGGTTCGCAGTGAACCAGATATTGGAATAAAAAAACCACAAGATAAACATGGCTTGGGTGCAGATTGTGCAATTGGTGTGCGGGGACCACGATCACCTTCATACCATCTCTTACTCGCAGCATCTCGACCAATAATTGATAGAACTCTTGCTCTACCTAAACCAAACTCAAATAGTTG
>CANKTS010000061.1:0-5858 GCA_947486485.1 Actinomycetota bacterium
ATAAAAAGATCAACCTTTTTTTTGCTATCAACATAAAGCCGAAGTGCATCAGCTGTGGCAAACTCTTTAATTTCATGAATAGCAAGTGTTGCATCTAGTTGTTTGCCCAACGCTGCCTTAACCGAGGAACGAACTGATGAATCATCGGAGTAAAGGGCAATTATTAACTCAGCCATTTGCTAATCCTACCTACCGGCCTTAGCTACTGTGCCTCATCAATATGCTTCTGCCGCCAAATTGATTATTGCAATATTTACCGCCCGTGGTGACTACTCTCACCCAAATTCACTCCACTACCCCCCATCGAAAAAGTGTTATTCCTATCTATTTCGGGAATAATCACCCCTATGACCACCTATGCCACACCTGCTATCAAGGCCAACCGGCCCAACTTAGTAGCGGTTGGCACCATAGTTTGGCTCTCCTCTGAATTAATGTTTTTTGCTGCTCTCTTCGCTATGTACTTCACAACTCGTGCGGTGCAGGGGCCTAAGGTTTGGCTTGAATCAACTGAAATGCTTAATATTCCATTTGCCGCAACTAACACCACTATTTTAGTTTTGTCATCAGTTACCTGCCAATACGGAGTCTTTGCCGCTGAACGATTTCAAGTCAGACGAAGCGGTGCAGCGTGGCAGTTTAATAAATGGGGTATGCGCGAATGGTTTGCTCTTACCTTCTTAATGGGCGCAATCTTTATTGCCGGACAGGTGTATGAGTATGCCTCTTTAGTTAAAGAGGGTTTATCACTCTCCTCTAACTCATATGGCTCTGTTTTTTATATGACTACTGGTTTTCACGGCCTACATGTGACTGGCGGCTTAATTGCGTTTTTAATTGTATTAATCAGAGTATTTAGGGCGCAAAAATTTGGTCACTCCCAAGCAACTACCGCAATTGTGGTCTCCTACTACTGGCACTTCGTCGATATTGTGTGGATTGCATTATTTTCTGCGATCTACTTAATTAAATAAGGCCATCATGAAATTTATTTCAAAGTATCGCCGGCATAAATTTGCCTTACCTACTCTGTTGCTCCTGGCTCTAGCCGGCCTTGGCTTTACCTTCTCTGCAGCAACTGCTGCGCCACCAAAGAACACAATGACCGCCTCTGCTAAAACTACTTTAATTGAAGAGGGGCAACAGATCTTTTTAAAGGGCTGCACCTCTTGTCATGGTTTAAATGCTGAAGGTGGCGCTGTTGCACCATCTCTAATTGGTGTCGGAGCTGCCTCTGTTGATTTCCAAGTTGGAACTGGTCGGATGCCGATGCAGGATATGAGTCAGCAAGCTATGCGAAAGACTCCTGTCTATAACGAGGAGCAGGTTGCTGCCCTGGCCGCTTATGTTGCCACCTTAGCTCCAGGTCCTGCTGCTTTGCGAAATGAGGATATAACTTGGGAGCGTGATGGTAATACCGCAGAGGGTGGTGAGTTATTTAGAAATAACTGCGCAATGTGTCATAACTTTGCTGGACAAGGTGGCGCACTTACCCAAGGAAAGTATGCGCCAACTTTGATGGGGGTTGAACCAAAACATATTTATGAAGCGCTAATTACCGGGCCACAATCAATGCCAGTATTTTCCGACAAAATAATTACCCCACAAGAGAAGCTATCCATGATTAAATGGATTAAATCTGCTGAGAGTGAGCCAAGTCTTGGTGGCGCAGCATTGGGAAGAGTTGGTCCCGTTACTGAAGGTTTAGTGGCCTGGGTGCTTGGTCTTGGTTTATTAGTTGGTTGTTGCGTCTGGCTTACTGCAAAGGCTAGGTAAATAAATTATGTCTAATCAGTTAGAGCCGTTAGCAGATCCAGGGGTTCCAGCAGCAACGGTGCGCCGAGCAGATATCGATCCAATCGCTGCTAAGCGGGCGGAACGACAGGTGGCGCTCTTATTCTCACTCTCCGCTCTTGGAACTCTTTTATTTATTTACTCATTCTTTTTTATTAAAGATAATGTTTTTATCTTCCTACCGATTTTAGGTAATACAAATGCCCACCAATTAGGAATTGGTATTGGTATGGCAGCTGGGCTCTTCTTTATTGGAGTTGGTTTAGTTCATTGGGCAAAGACATTGATGCCAAACACACCTGCGGTGCAGGAGCGCAAAGAGCTGCGTTCAACTGATGCAGATCGTGATGGCCTTGTTGCCACCGCTAAAGAGGGTGTGGCAACTGCAGGTTTAGGAAGGCGGCCATTAATTAAGGCATCACTTGCCGGTGCTGCCGCACTTGCCGGTCTACCAGCTGTAATTATGTTGCGTGATTTAGGACCACTACCTGGTAACTCATTAAATGAAACAAATTGGAAGAGCGGTACAAAGTTAGTTACCGATCCAGGAGATCGCCCGATTAAGGCAAGTGATCTTGAGGTGGGCGCAGTTGCTCAGGTTCTACCCGAACTACTGCCAGGACAAAAACGCACCTTAGAAGATATTGGTAAGGATGCAGTTTTATTAATTAGATTACGCCCGGCTGAGTTTCAATTAGATGCCGAACGACTTTCTTGGACCCATGAAGGAATAATCGCATTCTCAAAGATCTGCTCCCACATGGGATGCGCAGTTGCCCTCTATGAACAAACTACAAAGCATTTACTTTGCCCATGCCATCAATCAACCTTTGATGTGACCCGCGCCGCAAAGGTTATCTTTGGACCATCGGCTCGGCCTCTGCCACAATTAGCCATTACCGTCGATGGGGACGGAAACTTGATTGCAAAACAACCATTTAGTGAAGCAGTTGGACCTAGCTTCTGGGAGAGATCATCATGAGTGCAGGTGAGAAGGTAGTTGGAACAGTTGCTAATTATGTTGATGAGCGAACTGGCGCTGCTGCTTGGGTTAAGAAAAGTTTAAATAAGGTATTTCCAGATCACTGGTCATTTATGTTGGGTGAGATTGCCATGCACTCATTTGTTATTTTATTACTAACTGGAACATTTTTAACCTTCTGGTATGAGCCATCAATGCAAACTGTTGTTTATGAGGGAAGCTACAAACCATTAAAAGATGTTGAGATGAGCGCTGCTTACGCCTCAACACTTCATATCTCCTTTGATGTACGAGGTGGTCTATTAATGCGCCAAATTCACCATTGGGCTGCATTGATATTTGCTGCGGCAATTGTGGTTCACTTAATGAGAGTTTTCTTTACCGGTGCATTTCGCAAACCTCGTGAATTTAACTGGCTGATTGGAATTGCACTTTTAACTCTTACAATTGTTGAAGGCCTACTTGGTTACTCACTACCTGATGATTTGTTATCTGGAACTGGAATGCGAATTGCTCAAGCAATTATTCAGGCAATCCCAGTTGTTGGTACTTATCTCGCATTTTTTGCCTTTGGTGGACCATTCCCGGGTGAGGTGCTTATCCCCCGAATTTATACATTACATATTCTCTTAATTCCAGGCATATTCCTCGCCTTAATAACTGCCCATGTTATGTTGGTTTGGTATCAGAAACACACTCAGTACCCAGGTCCTGGTAAGACTGAGAAAAATGTTGTGGGATACCGAATCTGGCCAATCTATGCAGCAAAGACCGGTGGATTTTTATTTATTATCTTTGGTGTCACAGCATTTTTAGGCGCAGTAGCTTCAATTAACCCAGTTTGGTTATTTGGTCCCTACACACCTGGGCAGATCTCTGCCGGATCTCAACCCGATTGGTATATGGGATGGCTCGATGGCTTTGTTCGAATGGCTCCACCACTTGAAACCCACGCCTTTGGACACACTATTTCGTGGAATATTTTGCTGCCAGGTGTAATTATTCCCGGTATTTTATTTACTGGTATGGCGCTCTACCCATTTATTGAAAGTTGGATGACTGGGGACAAACGCGAGCACCATATATTAGACCGGCCACGTAATGTTCCTAACCGAACCGCACTTGGCGTAATGTCTTTGACCTTTATGATGGTGGCCTTAATTAATGGTGGAAATGACATTATTGCTACCCACTTTGATTTAACTATTAACCAAATTATGTGGGGCTCAAGAATTGGCATACTAGTTCTACCACCTATCGCCTTTGTAATTACAAAACGTGTTTGTCTTTCACTGCAACGAGCAGATCGTGAGTTAGTTCTGCATGGTAAAGAGACCGGAAGATTAGTAATGCTGCCACATGGAGAGTTTGTTGAGATTCATGAAGAGTTATCTCAGGCTAAGAAATACACCCTTACTCAACATGAGCAACTCAAAGCTATTGAACTTGTAACTGAGGATGCTGGTGGAGTATTAAATCCAAAGGGAATCAGAGCAAAGCTGCAAGCAAGATTTAGCGCGGCCAATGCTGAAAATATTGCAAAACCTACCGCTGCTGAGGTTAAAGAGCTTGAAGGCGGGCACCACTAAATATTGATTGCTTATGCAATCAGATTCATTAATGCAAAATGGCCCCATGCGACTAACTATGGGGCCATTTAGGTTATGTACCGCTGGCGGGATTTGAACCCGCGACCTACCCCTGAGTCAAAGAGGTGCTCTATCCGCTGAGCTACAGCGGTACACAGAGCGAAAGATAAAATAATTATCAATAAAATTTCTCAAATGTTTATTATTTGTGGAAAACTAATGTGTTAAAATTTTCGAACTGAGTCAGAGTGGTGCTCTGCTTACGCAGAGTTACAGCTTAAATCCTCGCCTGTAATGGGCGGGGATTTTTAATTATTGAGAGATTACACCTTTCTAGATAACCATCATGCTAATATTTGATTAGTCAGTGTGGTGTATTGCTTACGCAGAGTTACAGCTTAAATCCTCGCCTGTAATGGGCGGGGATTTATTTTATTAAGTCCTTCACAAATTGGTTTAGGTCCAGCATTTGTATTTCCATAACGATGTTGAGTAATTGAAATACTTTGTTCTGAAAACCATCTACTCATCTCAATATCACCTCGAGAGGTAATTGGGCGCATATCGCAGCTCACTCCATTTTGCATTAATTGGTGGATCGGTGCGATCTCAGAGGAGAGCCATCTAGCCCGATCAAACTCTTTAGCATGTTCGGCAAACTCGGACGCACTTTCTACCACTAAATTTGCTAAGCCCGGAATTAATGTGTCACTACTTAAAGATGTGATTATGCCTAATTCAGTTTTTAGCCAGCTTAAAAAATCTAACTCATCTTTACTTGTACCACTTTCAAGGCGGATAAGAAAACCTTTTTTATAATTACGATAGCGTTGCAGATTTGATTCAACCTCAAGACCGCTTTTATCAATTGCCAATTTTCCAACTGTATTAAGCCACTTATTTGCAGCCTCCTTCATTGGTAGGAAATGGTGCATCTGATTCCAGTTTCTTAGTGTTGCTACGTAATTAGCACCTCCTGCCTTTGCGGTTGCTCCAACTGAGCTTCTCTTCCAACCGCCAAATGGTTGACGATTAACTATCGCACCAGTTACTCCCCGATTAACATAAAGATTTCCTGCTTCAACATTTTCAATCCAGTACTCACACTCACCTTGATCTAAAGATTGAATTCCAGCAGTTAAGCCAAACTCAGTTGCATTTTGCCATTTGATAGAGGTTTTCAAATCTGGTGAGATCATGATTGCTAGTACTGGGCCAAACCACTCATTTAGATGTGACCAGGATCCTGGTTTAACATTTGTTTTAATACCTGGTGACCAGAGAAGTCCTGCTTGATCTAATTGTTTAGGTTCAAGTAACCACTCCTCACCCGCATCTAAGCTAGTTAAAGCCCGATGTAGTGAGTGCTCTGCTGCTTTAATAACTGGTCCAACTGAGGTGGCGTACTTGTATCCAGCACCCACCTGTAGTGATTGCACCGCATCTAGTAATTGTTTTTTAAAGATCGGATTTTCATAGATATTTTTATCAAC
>CANKTS010000062.1:0-5853 GCA_947486485.1 Actinomycetota bacterium
AAGCGGCAAGCAACTACTAATTCAAAAAAGATCTCTGCAGAGGTAGCGCCAGATCTACCTATCGCAGCAGTTTTAGTTGATACCCCAGTTTCATACCTTGAAGGTATCTATGACTACTTAGTTCCAATTCATTTAAGTGATCTAGCCGTAATTGGTAGCAAGGTATTGGTTGAGTTTGGAAAGAGTAAAACAGAGGCGTTGGTTATTGATCGCAAAAGTAGCAGTGATAAAAAACAAGGTATAAAGCAATTGCTAGATGTTATCTCACCACCTGGAGTAATTACTCAGGATGTTATGAAGCATATTGAAATGGTTAGAGATCGCTTTGGTGGTGGAATTTGGAGCATCTTAAAATCAGCGGTCCCAGTGCGAGTAGTTAAAGAGGAGAAGTTACTTGAGCAGGTAATTAAACCTACGGTGCTAGCACCATATGAATCAGAGTCACTAAAAGAGATAATTGGTAACTCAGATTATGCTCAATTGCTTAGTAATAAGCGCATTCGGTGGGGCAGTAACTTCCCATCAGCAACAGATGCAGATCACTTCTTAGTTGAATTAGTGAAGATACGCGCACAGGCTAATCAAGTTTTACTTTTATTACCTGATGAATCTGATATATCTAGATTTATGCCATTGTTAGCGGAGTATTTTGGTAATCTAGTAATAGAGCTAGGCTCTCACTTGAGTAAGGGTGTGCGGTATCGAAATTATTTAAAGGCAAATCTACAATCTTCAAAAGTAATAATCGCTACCCGAAGTGGTGCCTTTACCGCACTCGATGAAGATGCAACTGTGATTGTGGTATCAGATCTTGATCAATCTCATTACGAGCTCCACGCTCCAGGTTGGAATACTCGTGATGTCACATTGCTTAGAGATAGCAAGACTTCAATCATCTTTATCTCACCCTCCCACTCACTTGAGATTGCTAGGTTGATTGAGGTTGGTTGGCTTGACAAGAAGGTTTATAAAGTGAAAACAAGTCAGAAATATATAACAGGGGAGAGCGGTAATTCATATATTTTGGCGATTAAAAATGGCTCTAGTAGAGGCAATGTATTGGTTTCAGTAGCTGAAAAGGGATACGCAAATCTATTTCTCTGTGCTACCTGCCGCAATACCGCGACATGTGAGTGTGGAGGAAAGCTACAGATTGATAGTACTAAAAAGATTCCTAAGTGTTACCTATGCGAGAAGATCTATAAGGAGTGGAAGTGCTCATACTGCTCCGGAAATCGACCATTTGTAATTGCTAAAGGAATTGATCGAACAGCGGAGGAGATTGGCCGCGCTATTTCTAACGCAACAATTTTTGTCTCATCTGGAGGTAAGAAAATCCAATCTCTGCCACCTGGCAAGCATGTTGTTTTGGCTACCGCCGGCTCTGAACCATCAGGGGTATATAGCGCTGTTGTGATGCTAGATGGTGAACGAATTTTTAATCGACCATCACTTAGAGCTGAGGAGTTAGCTAAGTTTCATTGGTTTTCACTTCTTGCCCGAGCATCATTTGATGCACAAGTTTTTTTCTCCTTACCCAATCATCATCCAGTGGTCCAAGCGTTAATTAGGGCAGATTCATCAACTGCTGCCACATATGAGCTAGAGACAAGAAAGCAATCTAAGCTGCCCCCTTATTATCGAGTTGCAGTTGTAATTGGCGATTCTGCTGAGATATCAAAGTTTGCGGAGAATCTAAGAAACACCAAGAATTACGAGATTACTGGACCAGTTTCTGTTGACTCATATCAGAGTAAATTATTGATCAGGGTTGGCTTGCCAGAGGCGCAATTATTAGTAGATCTACTTGATGATATTACTAAGGTGCAGGGAGTGAAAGGTAGAAAAATCTTTAAGGTCAGATTTGACCCCTTTGATCTCTAAGCATATTTCTGAAGTATCATTGTCTTATGGCAATTCAACCAATTAGATTATTTGGCGATCCAGTCTTAGTTACCCCAGCTAGTGAGGTAATTGATTTTGATAAAGAGTTGCGCCAATTAGTTGCAGATTTAACGCAGACTATGCAGGCTGCTCCTGGTGCTGGGCTTGCTGCTCCGCAAATTGGGGTACCGCTTAGAGTATTTGTTTGGGATATTAATGATGAGATTGGCCATCTGATAAATCCATCACTTGATATGAGCGAAGAGTTACAAGAAGGTGAAGAAGGGTGCTTATCATTTCCAGATTTAGTTTATGAAACACCAAGAGCATTTAGAGCAGTGGCTAAGGGCTTTAATATGCATGGTGAACCAGTGGTTGTCGAAGGAACTGAGTTACTGGCTAGGTGTCTGCAGCATGAGACTGATCATTTAGATGGAGTTCTATTTATAGATCGGATGAAATCTGAACAACGTAAAATTGCAATGAAAGAGATTCGCGAGTCAGAGTGGTTTGGCCTAGCTAGTATCGATGGAAGCACTCCAATAATTAAAACCTCACCCCACTCCACCTTTGGTTTGGGACTATAAAATTTTGAAGCTTTTTGTTGCATCATCCTCATTAGTTGCTAAGCCACTTATCTCAACCCTTTTAGAAAGTAAGGATCATCAATTATTGGGTCTGATCACAAATCCTGATAAAGCAACTGGTCGGGGCATGCAGATAGAGGCTAATGAGTTAGCTTCTTGGGCACAGAGTGCGAAAATTCAAACTTATAAACCCGGGTCTCATGATGAGATCAGAGTGATTATTGAGAAAAATAAACCCGATTTAGTAATTACGATTGCATTTGGGCAGTTAATTCCAGAACCATTATTAGATCTACCGAAGTACGGTTGGATAAATGTTCACTTCTCGACCCTACCTAAATGGCGTGGTGCTGCGCCAGTTCAATGGGCAATTCTTAGTGGAGATAAAGAGAGTGGAATAAGTATTTTTAAACTTGAAAGAGGAATGGATACTGGTCCGATCTATCTTATGCAATCAGTTCAGATTGAAAGTGGTGAAAGGAGTGAGGAGTTACTAGAGCGCTTAAGCATTCTCGGCAGTTCATTAACTTTAGATAGCCTTACTCTTATCTCTGATGGCTTCACACCAGAAGTTCAATCTGGGCAAGGAGTTAGTGTTGCACCAAAATTTCAAAAGAGTGATGGACAAATAGATTGGAGCCAGAGCAGCGAGCAGATATTTAATCGCTACCGCGCCTTGTCAAATAATCCAGGTGTGTGGTCGATGCTCGCAGAATTACGAATAAAATTTGATTCTCTGCGGCTTTCATATGCTTCACTCCAATTAAAACCAGGAGAGATCCTAATTGATGGTGAGAAGTTTTTTATTGGTACTTCTACCAATGCTATTGAGATCGTTAGATTAACTCCGGCGGGGCGCAATCAAATGAGCGCAGCTGAATTTATTAGAGGATTGCCAAATAGGTCAGGATTATCTCTTGGGTAAACCAAATCCAACCCCAGCGCGACTAACTGCATATGAGTTGGTCAACCAAGTAAATCGGCAGGGTGCGTATGCAAACCTTAGGCTGCCAGAGCTACTTGCTAAATCAAAGATGACGCAGGCTGATAAAGCTTTTACAACTGAGTTGGCTTATGGAAGCTTAAGAATGCAAGGCCAACATGATTACATCGCTGCGAAATATCTAGATCGACCATTTTCTGAAGTTGATGAGAAGATTCAAGATTTATTACGCATAGGCATCCATCAAATTACTCAGATGCGAGTTGCTTCCCATGCAGCAGTTTCTGAGACAGTCGAGGTTGCAAAATTAGTCGCTGGTGAGTCAAAAGCCTCTTATGTAAATGCAATTTTAAGAAAAGTGAGTGAGGCAAATAATGATCTTGCTGAGCTAAGTGATAAGCCAGTGCTTGAGAGATTAGTTATTCAATACAGCCATCCAGAGTGGATAATCTCAGCATTTTATGACCAACTTCAAGATTGGCAAAAGGTGGAGGAGCTTTTGCAGGCAAATAATCTTCCAGTTAAGCCAGATGTAATTTCTTGGCCCGGTAAATCTTCAATTGCAGAGTTATCTGCTTTAGGAGCAACTGCGATAGATGGTTTTCCAAATGGAGTTAATCTGCCAGGCATTCCATCTGAGTTTGAGCCAATTATTACCCGCAGAGCTGGTGTGCAGGATCGTGGTTCTCAATTAATTGTTGAGAATTTTCTTGCAACTGCAACTATTGGTTTATCTTGGCTTGATATGTGTGCCGGCCCCGGCGGTAAGGCTGCATATCTTTTTCACTCCCTGACAAGCTCTGATCCAACTGCAACATTTCTAGCAAATGAACCAATTCCACATCGAGCGGAGTTGGTAAAAAGAGTGGTGAATAACCAGCAGGTAGTAAGTTTTGATGCAACCGATGCAACAAATTTTTCTCAGAGATTTGATCGGATATTAGTTGATGCCCCTTGCACTGGACTTGGCGCCCTTCGCAGGCGTCCTGAAGCAAGGTGGCGAAGGACTATAAAGGATCTTAAAGAGTTGGTTTTACTGCAACGACAACTTTTATCATCTGCGTACGAATTACTAAAGCCAGGTGGAGTTATTGCTTATGTAACCTGCTCACCTCATCTTGCCGAAACTAAGGGACAAGTTCTTGATTTTTTAAGTACCTACCCAGATATGCAACTACTACCGATGCAGAGCCTGCCCCTTGCTCATAATCGAGGAGTTTTACCTGATGGCACGGTTCAACTTTGGACACACCGAGACCAATCAGATGCCATGTTTATGGCTCTTCTTAAAAAGGTGGGTTGAATACTCCTCATGAGCAGCAAAAATTCAATCTTGATATCTCCTAGCATTTTAAATGCAAATTTTGATGATTTAGAGAATGAGATTGCAAAGATCTCACAGGTCTCTGACCTACTTCATTTAGATGTAATGGATAATGTATTTGTTCCTAATTTTACATTTGATTTTAAAAGAGCAAAAGAGATTATTGATTTTTCAAAATTATCAGTTGATGCCCACTTAATGATTTCTGATCCAGATGATATGGCGCCAAAGTATGCTCAGGCAGGTTGCGCCTCTGTGACATTTCACTATGAAGCAGCTAAAGATTCGCGCATAATTATTAAGAACATAAGATCAAATGGTGCAAAAGTTGGTATTGCGATAAAGCCTGGAACAAAGTTTTCTCAGGTTGAAGAGTTTATAAATGATATTGATATGTTACTGATTATGACTGTTGAGCCAGGTTTTGGTGGTCAATCTTTTATGCATGAGCAGATGGATAAGGTCTCTAAGGCTAGAGATCGAATTAATCAATGCAAAGAGCCTAGGCCAATTCTTCAGGTAGATGGTGGAATTACATTGGAAACTATTGGTGAAGCAGCATCTGCCGGTGCAAATTGTTTTGTTGCAGGAAGTGCTGTTTATAAATCAAGTAATCCAGCAGAAATGGTTGAACAATTGCGAAAGATTGCACTTAATAGTTTTAAGTCCTAGCCGGGGATTCCCATTAGTAGCAAGACTGCTGAAAGATCAGCTGTATTAATCGTTGTTGCCGCAGCTGCTGCAACCTTAGGTTTTGCATTAAACGCTATTCCAAGCCCTGCCGCCTCGATCATATCGAGATCATTTGCGCCATCGCCAATTGCCACGGTTTGAGATAATTCCACCTGCTCACTCTTAGCAAATTCAATTAGAGCTTGCCGCTTTGCAACTTTATCTATGATCTCACCTTCAATCTCACCAGTTAGCTTTCCATCCTTAATGGCTAACTTATTTGCCCGATAAAAATCAATCTTTAAATCCTTAAGGATTGGCTCGATTACATCAATAAATCCACCAGAGACAACTCCTACCTTATGCCCTTGCGCATGAAGGGTTTGAATCAATTTTTCAGCTCCAGTAGTCAGCACAATCTCCTTTCTTACCTTTGCAATTAC
>CANKTS010000063.1:0-5772 GCA_947486485.1 Actinomycetota bacterium
CACATCAAATATATATTTTGGAGCCGTTACTTTTTCAAATCTTATTAATGGAACAGTTGGTTCATCCACAGTTTCTAGTCAATTTGGAAATTTCCTTGCCGGAAAGGCTTATGCAGTTGATGTGCTTATATACGCCACTAATTCCGATGTACCACCATATTCTCTGAAAGTATCATTTGCGGCTAATGCTGGTAGCCCAGTAATTACAACTAAATATATTGTTTCAGATGGTTATAGTTACAGGAGCTCTAGCTCAAAGCCCGAATATTCTATTCTTGCAAAAGTAATTATCGATGGTACTTCGGTGACAAGTAACTTCGGACTTCTTGCTACAGTTTCTTGTGGTGAATCAACGAGCACTAATTCGTCGAAACTAACCGTAAACGGCGATTATGTTGCTCAATTGGTTGGCTCAATTAACTAATTTTGGAGCGGGTGACGGTAATCGAAACCGCACAGCTAGCTTGGAAGGCTAGAACTCTACCATTGAGCTACACCCGCAAATTTGTTGCTGATCTGCTACTTGCGATGCCAAGTTTAACTTGAATTGCGGTAGCAGGTCATACCTTATTACTTCGGTTAGGAGAAGGGAAAATCACCCCTTAGACTTTCATCCTTCGGGGCGTAGCGTAGTGGCTAGCGCGCCTGCTTTGGGAGCAGGAGACCGTGGGTTCGAATCCCTCCGCCCCGACCAGATTACTTTCGTAAGGTAATAAAACTTAAGGGGATATTTAATTGAAGAGCGTTCTTGAAAAACTTTCACCAACTCGGGTCAAGCTTTCAATTGAGGTTTCCTTTGATGAGCTCTCCCCACATATTGATGGGGCATATAAAACTTTAAGCGAGCGGATAAATATTCCAGGCTTTCGTAAGGGAAAAGTGCCGAGTGCGATGATTGATCAGCGCGTTGGCCGGGGCGCGGTATTAGATGAGGCAATTAATGCAGCTCTTCCAACCTTTTACTCTCAAGCTGCTAAAGAAAATGATGTATTAGTAATTGGCCGGCCAAATGTTGATATTACCGAGCTTAAAGATAAAGAGAAGCTCGCCTTTACTGTTGAGGTGGATGTGCGGCCAGAGTTAACACTTCCTAACTTTTCAGAGATTGAAATTAAGGTAGATGATGTGAAGGTGGCAGACGCTGATATTGATGAGCAGATTCAAAGCTTGCGTACTCGCTTTGGCACATTAACCACAGTTGAGAAAAGTGTAGCCACAGGTAATTTTGTAACAATTGATTTAGTTGCAACTAAAGATGGCGCTGAGCTTGAAGGTGGCACTGCTAATGATCTCTCTTATGAGGTTGGTTCTGCTTCAATGATTGATGGCTTAGATGAGGCACTTATTGGATTAAGCGCTGGAGATAGTAAGAGTTTTGATACTGCATTAGTTGGAATGGCAGAGGGTGAAAAAGGAACCGTAAAGGTCAGTGTTAAGGCGGTAAAAGATCGGGAGTTGCCACCAGTTGATGATGCCTTTGCAAAATTAGCATCTGAGTTTGAGAGTTTAGCTGAGTTAAAAGCAGATTTATCTACCCGCTTAACCCGGCTTAAAGAGATGGAGCAGGGTGCGCAAGCAAGAGATTTACTTGTTGAGAAGTTAACTGCCATGGTTGATATTCCATTACCTGCTGAAATTATTGAGGCAGAGGTTAATGAGCATTTAGAAAAAGAGGGAAGATTAGAAGATGATAAACATCGTGCTGAGGTCAATGAAGAGGTAAAGGCAACTATTTCCCGGGAGTTCTTACTAGATTCAATTGTTAAGGCCGAATCTGTTGCAGTTAATGAATCTGAGTTAACTGAGTACTTAGTTAGGGCAGCAGCTCGGTATGGCATGAGCCCTGATCAATTTATTAAAGAGGTCTCTGAGGCTGGGCAGGTAACAACAATGGTGGCTGAGGTGGCGCGGGCAAAAGCATTGGCGCAAGTTCTAGGTCGGGTAAAGGTTGTTGATAAATCTGGGAAAAAGGTAGATCTTGAGGCGCTACGGCCACAGACTCCACCTGCAGTTGAGGAGAAATAATCGCTTACGGCGAACAGAGCGCACGCTTAAACCGGGAAGCATTTTAGGCAAAAGATTGTTAAGGTCATGACAGTATTTATAACAAATCAAATGAGGAGATATCAGTGGAGCTAAGTAATACCCCACGCGCTGCAAGTAGTGGCGCAGGTGGACTTGATGATCAGGTTTATCAACGCTTACTAAAAGAGCGAATTATCTTTCTAGGCTCAGTTGTTGAAGATTCAATGGCTAATGCAATTTGTGCGCAGATGTTATTACTTGCAGCTGAGGATCCAGATAAAGATATCTACCTTTATATCAACTCACCAGGTGGTTCAATCTCAGCTGGTATGGCAATTTATGACACGATGCAATATATAAAAAATGATGTGGCAACTGTTGCTATGGGACTTGCTGCCTCTATGGGTCAATTCTTACTTTGTTCTGGAACTGCTGGTAAGCGATATGCACTGCCACATGCTCGAATTATGATGCACCAACCATCAGGTGGTATTGGTGGAACCGCATCTGATATTAAAATCCAAGCAGAGCAGATGAGTTTTACTAAGAAAAATATGGCAGATTTAATTGCATTTCACACCGGACAAAAGGCAGAGACAATTACTGAGGATTCAGACCGTGATCGTTGGTTTAATGCCGAGGATGCTAAGAAGTATGGCTTTGTTGATCATGTTGTTAAATCAGCAGGGCAAGTATCAGGAAGTGGTGGTACCTCACGATGAAGTCAGATATCAATAAGATAAATGAGATTACCTCTCGATATATATTGCCAACAATTGAGGAGCGCACCAGCTACGGCTATAAGCGACTTGATCCTTATACAAAGTTATTTGAAGAGCGGATTATCTTCTTAGGTCAAGCAATTGATGACACTGTTGCAAATGATGTTATGGCCCAATTACTTACCTTAGAGTCAATGGATCCAGATCGTGACATCATGATCTACATTAACTCACCTGGGGGATCATTTACGGCGCTAACTGCAATTTATGACACGATGCAGTTTGTTCGACCAGATGTAATGACAATTTGTTTAGGACAAGCTGCCTCTGCTGCTGCAGTCCTTCTTGCTGGTGGTGCTCCGGGTAAGCGATATGCGTTAGAGCATGCTCGAATTTTAATTCACCAACCATATTCTGAAGGTGGCGGACAGGGATCTGATATTGAGATTCAAGCAAAAGAAATTTTGCGAATGCGCACACTACTTGAAGAGATGTTGGCACGTCACTCTAAGAAGAGCCAAGCAGATATTGCAAAAGATATTGAGCGAGACAAGATATTAACCTCAGCTGAGGCGGTTGAGTATGGTCTTATTGATCAAGTACTAGCAACCCGTAAAGCAAAGGCGAAGAGTTAATAATTTCGCCTATAAGCGAACAGATTTAAGGCTATTTTTACTACCTCAACTTATTACCGCGCTCTACTCTTAATCCCTGACGAACAGGAGTAAATACAGTGAGCGCACGGATTGGTGAGAGTAGCGATCTGCTTAAGTGTTCCTTCTGTGGCAAAACTCAAAAGCAGGTTAAGAAGTTAATTGCCGGTCCTGGTGTTTATATCTGTGATGAATGTATTGAACTTTGTAATGAAATCATTATTGATGAATTAAATGAGACCAGTTCATTAGGGCTTGCTGAACTACCAAAGCCAGCGGAGATCTTTGAATTTTTAGATCAGTATGTGATTGGACAGGATCAAGCTAAGAAATCATTATCGGTTGCAGTTTATAACCACTATAAGCGGGTGCAATCAGGAGATAGTCGGCGCGAGGATTCAGTTGAGCTATCAAAGAGCAACATTTTAATCTTAGGTCCAACTGGTTGCGGAAAGACCTTACTTGCTCAAACCTTAGCCAGAATGCTTAATGTGCCATTTGCGATTGCAGATGCTACCGCCTTAACTGAGGCTGGTTATGTTGGTGAGGATGTTGAAAATATTCTTCTCAAACTTATTCAAGCAGCAGATTTTGATGTGAAAAAGGCAGAGACTGGAATTATCTATATTGATGAGATTGATAAGGTGGCTAGAAAATCTGAGAACCCATCAATTACCCGAGATGTATCTGGTGAGGGCGTGCAGCAAGCTCTTCTTAAAATATTAGAGGGAACTACCGCATCTGTGCCACCACAAGGTGGACGCAAACACCCCCACCAAGAGTTTCTACAAATTGACACTACTAATATTTTATTTATTGTTGGTGGCGCCTTTGCAGGTCTTGAGAAAATTATTGAAAGCCGCAAAGGTAAAGCTGGTGTTGGCTTTAATGCAAAACTACAAACTAGTGATGACATTGTTAAGACCGATATCTTTGGCGATGCGATGCCGGAGGATCTACTTAAGTTTGGCATGATCCCTGAGTTCATTGGCCGGCTACCAATTATGACAAGTGTTGAAAGTTTGGACCAGAAGGCGTTGATGCAGATATTAACTGAGCCAAAGAACGCCTTAGTTAAGCAGTATCAAAAATTATTTGATTTAGATGAGGTCGAACTTGAGTTCAGTAATGAGGCACTTGAGGTGGTGGCTGATCTTGCGATAAAGCGTGGAACTGGTGCAAGAGGACTTCGCGCAATTATGGAGGAGACGCTTTTATCTGTGATGTATGAAGTACCAAGCCGTAAAGATGTTGAGAAGGTAATCATTACGCCAGCGGTTGTGAAAAAAGAGGAAGAACCAACTTATGTTCCCCGCAGTATTGGCTCAGCAAAGCGGGCGGCAAAGGGTGATAAAAGTTCTGAGGAAAAAAGCGCGTAAGATCAACGTTTATGAGTGGTAAAAATAAGAAAGAGTTAGCCGCCACCTTCACCCCTGCCGAAATAGAGGCAGCCTTATATAAGAAGTGGCAGGATGCTGGTTACTTTAAAGCGGATGCAAAATCTAAGAAAGCGCCATTTACAATAGTTATTCCACCACCAAATGTGACTGGCTCACTGCACATTGGTCACGCACTTGATCACACAATCCAAGATTTATTAATAAGAATGAAGCGAATGAAAGGCTTTGAAGCACTTTGGCTTCCTGGCATGGATCACGCAGGTATTGCTACCCAAAATGTTGTAGAAAAACAATTAGCCGCCGAAGGTAAATCTCGTCATGATTTAGGCAGAGAAGCATTCGTGGAAAAGGTTTGGCAGTGGAAAGCTGAATCAGGGGGCGCGATATTAGATCAGATGAAGCGCTTGGGAGATAGCGTTGATTGGGATCGGCAGGCATTCACAATGGATGCAAACTTAAGCAAAGCAGTTTTAACAATCTTTAAAAAGCTTTATGAGAAAGAGTTAATTTATCGGGCCGAGCGAATTATTAATTGGTGCCCAAGATGTTTAACAGCCCTCTCTGATATTGAGGTTGAGCATAAGGATGATGCAGGTGAGTTTGTTTCAATTAAGTATGGTGATGATGATGTGAATATTACGGTGGCAACTACTAGAGCAGAAACGATGTTAGGTGATGGCGCTGTTGCAGTTAATCCAAATGATGAGCGTTATAAGCACCTAGTTGGCAAGAAAGTACTGCTGCCATTAGTTGATCGAATGATTCCAATTATTGCCGATGAGTTAGTAGACCCTGATTTTGGAACTGGCGCAGTTAAGGTTACGGCCGCCCATGATCCAAATGACTTTGAGATGGGTATGCGTCACGGTGTTGAGTTGGTAATTATTATGAATGAACATGGCGTGATGGCTGGTACTGGCACAAAGTTTGATGGCATGGATCGCTTTGATGCTCGTAAAGCTGTAGTTGATG
>CANKTS010000064.1:0-5653 GCA_947486485.1 Actinomycetota bacterium
AAGTGCGATGGACCAAAGTGTCCAATTGAGTCACGTCCATACCCACCAGGACAACATGGCCGTGCTCGTTCAAAGGATTCTGAGTACTTACTACAGATGCGTGAGAAGCAAAAGTGTGCACGTATTTACGGAGTACTAGAGAAGCAGTTCCGTGGTTACTACGAAGAGGCAAACCGTCTGCAAGGTAAGACTGGTGAAAATCTTTTGGTACTACTTGAAACTCGGTTAGACAACGTGGTCTTCCGTGCTGGCTTTGCTAAGAGCCGTGACATGGCACGCCAATTAGTGCGTCATGGCCACTTCTTAGTTAATGGCAAAAAGGTAAACATTCCTTCTTTCCGAACTACACCGATGGACATAATTGATGTTGTGCCAGATTCATTAGACACCACACCATTTATCGTCGCAAGTGCAGAGCTTGGTGAGAAATCTGTTCCAGCCTGGATGGAGGTTGTGGGCTCAAAGATGCGAATCTTGGTTCACGCAGTCCCTACCCGACCAATTATTGATACTCAAGTACAAGAGCAACTAATCGTTGAGCTTTACTCCAAGTAATCAAGTACTTAATGCAGTAAAGATTTACCGCAGTAAAAACTAAATATCTAAGCCCAACCGAAAGATCAAATAGAGGGTCTTTCAGAACATACGGAGGAACAAAGTGCTAATTGCACAACGCCCAATCCTCACTGAGGAAGTAGTAAGCGAGTACCGTTCACGGTTCATTATCGAGCCGCTAGAGCCAGGTTTCGGCTACACCCTTGGTAACTCAATTCGTCGTACATTACTATCCTCGATTCCTGGTGCAGCTATTACCGGTATTCGCGTAAATGGCGCATTGCATGAGTTCACATCTTTAGAAGGTGTTAAAGAGGATCTCGCTGAGATCGTTTTAAACATCAAAAACCTAGTTTTATCCTCAGATAATGATGAGCCATCACTTCTTTATATTCGTAAAAATGGTGAGGCAGTTGTTACTGGCGCAGATGTAGCAGCTCCAACAGGAGTTGCCGTACATAATCCAGAGCTTCACATTGCAACTTTGAACTCAAAAGCAAAGTTTGAGATTGAGCTAACTGTTGAGCGTGGCCGTGGTTACATCACTGCGGTACAAAACAAGCAAGCCGGAGGTGAGATTGGCCGGATTCCGGTTGATTCAATTTACTCACCCGTGCTTCGTGTTACCTACAAAGTTGAGGCAACACGTGTTGAGCAGAGAACCGACTTTGATCGGTTAGTTCTAGATGTTGAGACTAAACGATCAATGAAACCATCAGATGCAATGGCATCAGCTGGAAAGACATTGGTTGAGCTATTTGGTCTTGCTCGTGAATTAAATGCTAACGCTGAAGGAATTGAGATGGGACCTTCCATTCAAGATGCAGCCCTGGCTGCAGATATGGCACTACCAATCGAAGATCTTGATCTAACGGTTCGTTCTTATAACTGCTTAAAGCGCGAAGGAATTCACACAGTTGGTGAATTACTTTCTCGTTCTGAGGCAGATCTAATGGATATTCGTAACTTCGGCTCCAAATCAATTGATGAGGTTAAGGCGAAATTACAATCTATGGGAATGCAACTTAAAGACAGCCCAGCTGGATTTGATCCAACTAAGCATGCTAACTACGGAAGCAGTGTTGATGATGAACTTGTTGACGCGGAAGAGTTGTAGGAGAAAAAATGCCAAAGCCAAGTAAAGGCCCACGCCTAGGTAGTGGACCAGCACATGAGAAATTATTGCTGGGAACACTTGCTGCGCAACTTTTCGAAAAAGGAAAGTTAACAACTACTGAAGCAAAAGCAAAACGTCTTCGCCCGTTAGCAGAGCGATTAATTACTCATGCTAAAAAAGGTGATCTTGCTGCACGCCGCCGGGTTATGGCACGTATCTCTAGCAAATCTGTTGTGCACACACTCTTCACTGAGATTGCACCACGCTTTGCATCCCGTGCTGGTGGTTACACCCGTATAACTAAAATCGGTCCGCGCAAAGGTGATAACGCACCAATGGCGGTAATTGAAATGGTTGAAGAAGGTGCACCAGTTAAAAAGGTAGCTAAAAAAGCAGCAGCGAAAGCTGAGTAATAACGCAGCCTAAAAGAAAAAGATTATGACAAAACCCACTCTTGACCCTAAGAGTGGGTTTTCTCGTTTAAGAATTGATTTAACTTACGATGGAACAAATTTTTCAGGCTGGGCAAAGCAACCAAATCTGCGCACCATTCAAGAAGAGATAGAAAAAGCCTTATCTACTATTACCCAACACCAGATTGCAACAGTTGTGGCGGGGCGAACTGATGCTGGCGTGCATGCAAAACAACAGGTAATACATGCAGATTTACCAGAAGATACCATCATTGAAAATCTAGTATTTCGGCTAAATCAGATTTTAGATAAGGATGTTCGAGTTATTAGCACCAGTTGGGCTGAGGTGAATTTTCACGCCCGCTTTACACCAATTTCGCGCACCTATCAATATAAAATAATTGATGCTGGCAAAGTAACCGCCCCACTTGATCGGTATGACAGTGCTGAGTGGTTTAGAGAGCTAGATATTGATCTAATGAATGCTGGCTCAAAGTTATTATTGGGAGAGCATGATTTCTTTGCATTTTGTAAGTTTCGTGAAGGTGGAAGTACTGTTAAAAATCTTATGAAATTTGATTGGTACCGTGATGAAAATGGCGTAGTTATCGGTGAAGTTAAGGCAGATTCTTTTCGTTATAACATGGTTCGTAATTTGGTAGGAGCAGCGGTTTGTGTTGGTGAAGGTAGGTTTGCACCAGAGTGGATGCTTAAGACTTTGCAAGATAAGGTAAGAATCTCTGATAGTTACGTATTTCCAGCAAAAGGATTAACTTTGATCAAGGTGGAATATCCGCAGCCAGATCAATATTTGAGTAGATATAAAAATAACCTCTCAATTCAAGAGCTTGAAGAGGTTGAGGGCTGATTTTGAGCGCATGAGAATGCGGTTTTGACCTAATCCCATACCGACAGGTAATCTACGCATGTTGGAAATGACCCATTTGGGACAATCCTTAATTTAAGAAAAGAGATAGCGTGCGCACTTTTACACCTAAAGCAGGTGAGATCACTCGTACTTGGCATCTCATCGATGCTCAAGATGTAGTGCTTGGTCGCCTTGCTACGCATGCTGCACATTTACTTTATGGCAAGCATAAAACCACCTTTGCTCCGCATATGGATATGGGTGATTTTGTAATTGTTATTAATGCTGAGAAGGTAGTTTTAACTGGTGCAAAAGTTTCACAGAAATTTGCTCATCAACACTCTGGTTATCCAGGTGGCATGACCTCAACTGTTTACTCAGATATGTTTGAGAAGTTCCCAACTCGGGCGGTTGAAAAAGCTATTAAAGGAATGTTGCCAAAGAATTCAGTAGGAAGAGCAGCTCTTACTAAGTTAAAGGTTTATGCAGGATCTGAGCATCCACATGCAGCACAAAATCCTAAGGTATTTGAGTTTAGCCAAGTGTCCCAGATCGTAAAGAAGTAATAGGAGAGAAATGTCTGAAGAAATTTTAGAAGTAGGCGATGAGGCGATACCTAGCTCATACAGCTCAAGCACGCCATCGGCTGCAACAAATCGTAAAGCAATCACCGCACCTGGTGGTGGCGTTGGTCGACGTAAAGAGGCGGTTGCCAGAGTTCGCCTAGTTCCAGGTTCTGGTCGTTGGGTTGTAAATGGCAAGCCACTTGAGGTTTATTTTCCAAATAAGGTTCACCAACAATCAGTTTCAGAACCATTTCGCACAGTAGGTGCTGAGGGAACATATGATGTTTTCGCTCGCATTAATGGTGGCGGAACATCTGGCCAAGCCGGTGCACTTCGATTAGGTGTAGCACGTGCGCTTAATGAGATCGATATTGATGCAAACCGTCCATCACTTAAGAAGGCTGGCTTCTTAACTCGTGATGCTCGTGTAATTGAGCGAAAGAAGTACGGCCTAAAAAAGGCTCGTAAGCGCTCTCAATACAGCAAGCGTTAATTTACTTTTAGTAACTTAAATCTAATGGCCCTCTTCGGCACCGATGGTGTGCGAGGTGTAGCCAATGTTGATCTAACCGCAGAGCTTGCAGTTGATTTAGCAATTGCCGCCGCTCATGTATTAGGTGAGATTGGTTTATTTGCTGGCCATCGCCCCAAAGCCATTGTTGGTCAAGATTCCCGTGCCTCTGGTGATTTTTTAGAGGCAGCAGTTGTTGCAGGTTTAACGAGTGCTGGCGTTGATGTTTATCGAGTTGGTGTATTGCCAACACCTGCAGTTGCTTTTTTAGTTAAGGAAAGTAATGCAGATCTTGGCGTAATGATTAGTGCATCCCATAATCCAATGCCAGATAATGGAATTAAGTTTTTTGCAAAGGGCGGAGATAAATTAGCTGACTCATTAGAGGCACAGATCGAGGCAAGATTAGGTGAGCCATGGGATAGACCAACTGGTTTAAATGTTGGTCGAATTATCTTCGATGAGGGTGCAAAGGAGCGTTATATCGCCCACCTACTTTCTACTATGAGTACAAAGTTAACTGGAGTAAAGGTAATTGTCGATTGTGCAAATGGCGCAGCATCATCTGTAGCACCTGATGTTTATGAGAGAGCGGGCGCAACAGTAACTGCAATCTCTGCCACTCCAACTGGCTGGAATATAAATGAGAATTGTGGCTCAACTCATTTAGATAATTTAATAAGTGAGGTAAAAAAGAGTGGTGCTGATATTGGTATTGCCCATGATGGTGATGCTGATCGTTGTTTATTAATTGCCTCAGATGGGCAGATTATTGATGGGGATTACATATTAAATATATTAGCAACTGACTGGTTATCTGCCGATAAGTTAAATAAAAAAACGGTGGTGGGCACCGTAATGAGTAATCTAGGTTTTATTAAATCGATGGAATCTTTAGGTATTAAAGTTGAAAAAACTGCAGTCGGAGATCGTTATGTCTTAGAGAAGATGCTAGAAAATGATTACACATTAGGGGGTGAGCAATCAGGGCATGTGATTATGCGTCAATTCTCAAATACTGGTGATGGGTTATTGACTGCGCTACAAGTAATGCAGGTGGTAGCAAAATCAAAGAAATCACTTCTTGAACTTGCCTCGGCAATGAAGAAATACCCACAAATTTTGATTAATGTTAAAGATATTGCAAAAGAAAAGTTGGCATCCTCAGTAAAAATTAAGGATGCGATCCTAGAATCTGAGAAGCAATTAGCAGGTATCGGTAGAGTTTTAGTGCGCGCATCTGGTACTGAACCAATGGTTCGGGTAATGGTGGAGGCAAATGATTTGGAATTGGCTCAAAAAATCGCAGATTCATTAGTACAACTAGTAAGATTAGAGCTTAAGTAAATAAGAGGAGCTTATAAATGTGCGGCATTGTTGGCTACACCGGTAAAAACTCCGCACTAACTCCAGTCATTGAAGGTTTGCGACGACTTGAGTACCGTGGTTATGACTCAGCAGGAATTGCGCTCCCAACTGAAATTGGTAAACCGCTATATATTGAAAAGCGTGCTGGTAAGTTAAAAAATCTTGAAGCAGCTCTTTCAAAAACTCCAAACTCAACAAGTGGTATTGGCCATACCAGATGGGCAACTCATGGTGGGCCAACCGATACAAATGCTC
>CANKTS010000065.1:0-5563 GCA_947486485.1 Actinomycetota bacterium
ATCTTTTACTAACACAATTACCGCACCATCTGTTCTTGGATAATGCTCACTTTGATCAATTAAACAACGGCGCACAGAGCCACCAGATATCACAGTGGTAGCGGCGCCACACTGAGCACATCGTGGGTGTTTTGTGTGCCAATTAGCTAATCCTTGGGCATGAACAGATAGACCAATATCTCGGGGTGATAAATGCACACCAATCTCGCGTAATGTTTTTAGCTCTAACTTGCTACTCTCTTCAAGTGGCAGGTGGCGAACAAAAAATGCTTGCTCATCTTTAATACCTAAGAAGTAATCAGATTGAGATTGATACTCACCTAAAGTTGCACCAGTAACAAGGCTGAGTTGATCACCTGAAGTTGCAAACTTCTCATCCATAAAAGTAATTACTAGCGCACTTGACCAAGTTGATTTTAAGTAACCCTCATCACTTCGCAAATGGGCAGATCGATCAACTTGGGATGCTGCTAGTGGAAGTTTGAGCGGTTTAATGGGCGCCATCACCAGCCGACCCTACTAGCCTGTCGTCATGGTTGTCGCCTCCGCTAAAAGCATGCGAATAATCTCCTGGAATCTTTTGCATGGCCAGGTAATTCCGCCAGTAGGGTCACAAAATTGGCAGGCAGATTTAATTACTGCAGCTGGGCAGGTGGCAAGTAATTACAAAGCAGATTTTGTTTCTTTGCAGGAGGTTGATTGTATGCAACCTAGATCTGGAGTTGTAAATCAAACCGAGCTAGTTGCGCAAAGTATGGGGCTTAAATATTGGGCATATCTACCGGCAATATCTGGCACACCAGGTGAAAGTTGGAAGAGAATAGATAATCTAACACAATCAATTATTACTCAGGACTCACCTGCTACCAACCAGATGACATATGGAATCGGCTTTGCTACAAACCAAGAAATAAAAAAAATATATGTTAAGCAACTTGGCCGATCAGTAATTGGCATGCCACTTTTAATTCCAAAAGATAATGGTAAGGGAGTTAGATTTATTTATGTTAAGGATGAACCACGAGTTGCGCTAATCGCTGAACTTGCTAATGGATTTACTATTACAACAACACATCTATCTTTTGTGCCAGGAGTAAATATCTTCCAGTTAAATAGGCTTATTTCACACATTAAGAGTTTACCTGGGGAGCAGATATTAACCGGTGATTTAAATCTGCCTGGCAATATCCCAACCAAAGTTACTGGCTTTAAATCACTACTTAGCCAAGCTACCTATCCAAGTTGGAATCCAAAGATTCAATTTGATTATATTATGTCGCCTAAGTCTAAAAGTTTTGAGATTACGCCAATACCAACATTAAAGAGTGATATTTCAGATCACTTACCAATTGGGGTGGAGATTAAACTTCAGTAGGTATATTGGTAATTAATGCAATCAAGCCAGCTTCATCTAATACATCTGCTACCCGCACTGTTTGATTATCTGCCACATAGTGAAAAGCAGCACTAACATTTTCAATTGGTAAGTTCTTTAATTTTGAGTATGCCAGGCGATACATCGCAAGTTGAATTGCTGCTGTTGCTAAGTCATCACCATCTTTGACCTTACCGGTCTTCCAATCAATGACCTCATATCGATCATCACTTTGATAAACCGCATCGATTCTTCCTCGAATCAAGGTGTTATCAATCATTGTTTCAAACCCAACCTCAACTCCAACTGGTTGTTTAGTAGCCCACTCACTGACTAGCCAAGCACTCTTTAATTTCTCAAATGGGGCATCGGCAAACTCTTCAGCAATTGCAGAGCTACTTTGATTAAATAACTCATCCATAGAGATTAGCGATGGGTGCTTAAAATGATTTTCAAGCCATAGGTGAAAATCAGTTCCACGCCGGGCGTATTTATCAATGTGATTTGGCATAGGCCGGCGCAACCTGAGTGCTAACTCCTTTGGATCCTTTGCTAAATAAAGCAGGGTTGAAACAGATAATCTGCTTGGCAGAGTAATAACTACCTTTTCATTTCGGTTGGAGATTTCAGAGAGAATCACCTGCATGTCAGAGAGTAAGGAAACTTTTTGAGTATCTGTTATTGCTTCACTAATTAATTTATTTACCTCATCAGGTGTAAAGGGTGTTGCAGCTTCAACTCCTTTTGCAACCTCTTCTAACTTATTCAATTTGCTGCTTCTTGTTGGCCAGATACCGGTTGTGGGATTTTCCTTGATTGGATTACGCCCTTGCGGTATTGGAGTATCGGTCAAAACTGTTCCGCCATTTATTTTAATTAACGCATTAGCAAAGGTATTAAAGAGAGTACTTGGATCTACTAATTTTTCACCATTTCTAAAGTGTGAGGTTGTGCAGATTAACCCCTTCTTTGCTCGAGTAATTGCCACATAGGCAAGGCGCATTTCCTCCATAGATTTGCGCACTTTCCACTGATCTTCAAATCGCTCTAAGCCATCTTTTAGATTTTTATTTGTAGAAAAAGAATCAAAGTTAATTGAAGGCAACTGCTCATAATCTCCCCGCATACTTACTGGAATTGAGCCAGCATTTTTAACCCAGTTATCTGACTTCTTGCCAACACTTGGAAATGTTTTGTCAGCAAGACCAGGAATTGCAACATAATCCCACTCAGCACCCTTTGCTGAATGAATAGTTAAAATTTGCACCGTATCACTTCTAACATCCACCTCTGCGGGCTTTAAACCACCTTCAGTATCTTCAGCAATCTTTAGCCACTGCAAAAAGCCAAGTAATGTGCCGCCATTTTTTTCAAATCTAGCTGCCTCATCTAAGAACCTATCTAGATTCCTGCGACCAGATTGCCATCCATCTCTGACTAAGACTTCAGTATCTAGTGATAAAAATTGCTCAACCTCAATAATTGCCTCAGTAATTGAGCCATTTAAATTACGGCGAAGGCCGCGAAGTGAGAGTGCGAATTTTCGCAACCTTGCTAACCCTTCTTCACTAAATCCTGGAGTGCTCTGATACTTTACAAACTCACCCTGCTTTAAGGTCAATAACAACTCTAAAGATTCAATTATCGAACCGGTGGCAAACTCATCAGCGGTTGAATTAACCTCTATGTTCTGCTCAAGTGCTTGCTTTAACTCTTTACCCCTTGAGTAATCATTTGATCTGGCAAAGTTTTTGGTAAAAATACCCAGCGCCATCAAATCCCTTGGTCCAAGATTTATATGTGGTCCGGTCAATAGCCGCATTAATGCTGTTCCAGAATCTGGCATGGTTAAAGTGCGAAGTAAGGCAATAATGTCTGAAATCTCTGGTGTGTGAATTAAGCCGCCAACGCCAACCACATCAGTTGGAATATCTAACTCTGCAAAAGCTGATTGAATTGAATCAATTTGTGATCTGCTTCTTACCAATACCGCAAATGTAGATTTTTCATTTGCAGCAAGCATTTCTCGATCTTTATCAAACCAATATTTGGCAAAGTATTTTGCGATCTCTTGGCCTTCTTGAATTTGCGTTTCATAAATTCCGCAAATTACCTCACCAGTTTTTGCCTTTGGCCGAGCGCTTAATTTATCAATTTGCTTAGTAGTTGAAATATCATCAATCATTACATTTGCTAAATCTAAAACAGCGGAATCATTTCGCCAGGTAGTAAGTAAGGTATAGCGGGTTGCATTGCTATTAAAGGATTGCGAGAAGGTATCTAAGGTCTCAGAGCTGGCACTACGCCAGCCATAAATTGCTTGGTTCGGATCTCCCACCGCAGTTACCGGGTGATTATCACCAAAGAGATTAGATAAGAACTTAATCTGATTAAAAGATGTATCTTGATACTCATCAAGTAAGACGACCTTAAATTTATTTCGTTCAATTACTCCAATATCATCATTATGGTTTTGCTTACTTTCCTCAACTAACTTAGCCGCAATAGACATATGATCATTGAAGGTTAATAAGCCATGTTGTTTGCGACGATTATCAAAGGCTGCCACGATCGGCAGAATTGCAAGTCGTTGTGATAACTCCTCTTTAAATTCAAGCACTGGATTTGTTTGCCGATCCGAGAACTCTGAAAGCTTTGCTAATAGTTTTTCTGTGTAAGTGATAATCTCATCGGCATTTCGATCATTTTCAGCTAATTGGGTAGATAGGTCCATCACCTCTCTAACAACTGAGTTTGGTGATCCATTTATTGGTAGATCATTTCCAGCAAACCTACTTACCTCTTCAAATGCAATTTGCCATGCTGCTGCCTCACCAATTGGGTCAGCATCAGCATCAATGCCAATACGAATTGCATGATCTGCTAAAACCCGTCCGGCGTATGAGTGATAGGTAGATACTGTTAATTCAGATTCATCTAAGTGATCTGGTAATAAATTCGCACTCTTTAGCTGCCTTAATCGATATTTAATTCGCTTTGCTAAATCACCAGCTGCTTTTCTAGTAAAGGTAAGGCCAAGTAGTTGATCTGGCGTAATAATTGAATTGGCAACCAAATATAAAACTCGCTGGCTCATTGTTTCAGTTTTACCAGAGCCAGCCCCTGCAATCACGACAGCTGGTGCAAGGGGGGCTTGAATAATTGGAATCTGCTCATCTGTTGGCACTCTAAAGGTTGGATCAACTGCGCTAATGCGTTTGGCGATATCTAGTGCGGAGTATTTGATACTCATTTACCAATCACCGCCTGACCCTGAGTTTGAATTGGGCAGGATGATTTAACTGCGCAGGTGCGGCAGCGATCATTAATAGTTGCAATAAAACTCTTATCACTCATCCCCTGCGCTATTTGAGTTAACTCTGCTGTTACCTCATTAACCTTTACCGCATCCTGTGGGCGAGGTTTAGCATCTTTAGCTTTATGGTCACCAACAAAAACAAGCTCAGCGCCTGCAACCTCCTGATGCTCTAACTTTTCCTTAAATCCATCATTTACAACCGCTAATTGATAACTCTGTAATTGTTTGTTATCAAGTGCTTTGTCATATGAGATAGCAGTTGCACCCGTCTTTAAATCAACAATGTAATACTTATTTTCGGTAGTTAATTCAATTCGGTCAATTGAGCCTGATACCAGCGCATTTCCTAATTTAAATTCAAACTTTTCCTCAACTCCAACAAGAGTATTCTTATTTTTTAGATTCCAACTATAAAACTTTTCAAGCATGCTAGCCGCCCTACGATACTCATAATCTTTAATCCAACCCTTATTCATATCAATTAATGACCATGCCCCTTTTAATTTATCCTCTAATTGCTCAAGAGATAGAGATGGTTGTTCTAGTAATTGAGCAGCAATCACATGGATAGCAGTTCCTAATACTTGAGCGGTTGAATCAGCATCTTTGCCACCACTTTGTTCTAATAACCATTTAAGTGAGCACTCGGTAAATGATTCAAGGGAGCTTGGTGAGATTCGTAGTACCTCATCACTTTTAATTACGGCCAGATCAGTTGAAATTGGAGAGTGTCCAACCCAATTTTTTGGCTCTGCTCGGTGCACACCATTTACCGCCAATGTTTTAAGCATTCTTTGGGCAAATACCGCCTCTTCCTTATTGCTTGCACGAGTAGCTAATCTGCGCAAATCTGCAACTAATGCAGGTTG
>CANKTS010000066.1:0-5166 GCA_947486485.1 Actinomycetota bacterium
GCCTCATCATCAATCTCTTCAATCACCTCATTGATTATGTCTTGGGAGACGCCTTTAGTACGAAGCTCACCAGCTATTACCCTCTTACTTAATTTCTTCGCCCGCTGCCTTGACTCTGACCATAACTTGGCAAACTCAAGATCATTTAATAAACCTTGTAATTCAAGTGAATCTAAAACTGCATTGGCATTTTCTGATTCAACCCCACGCTTTAATAATTGTTTATATAACTCATCCCTACTCTTAGCGCGAGGGGCGAGTGCGTATAACGCAATCGACATCGCCTCTGAGTAGGGATCAGCTACTACCTCTTGAGATTTCTTCAAGGTATTTTTAAATGAGTTAGAGATTAGAACTCAACATCGGCGGTTGCTTCATCAACTGCTGCTACCAAGGCAGGATCTACCTCAGCTGGCACATATGAAGCCCGAATTTTGGTCTCTATATCATTTGCAAGATCTGGATTATCAATTAAGAAGGCACGGGCATTCTCTTTGCCCTGTCCTAGTTGATCACCCTCATAGGTGAACCAGGCGCCAGATTTCTTAACGATTCCGACCTCAACACCCATATCAATTAAGGATCCCTCACGGCTAATTCCAACACCGTAGATGATGTCAAACTCTGCTTGCTTAAATGGTGGGGCAACCTTATTTTTAACAATCTTTACGCGGGTTCTATTACCAACCGCATCCTGACCATCCTTTAAGGTTTCAATTCGACGAACATCTAAACGAATAGATGCATAGAACTTAAGTGCTTTACCACCAGTTGTAGTCTCTGGAGAGCCAAAGAAGACACCGATCTTATCGCGCAACTGATTGATAAAGATTGCAGTGGTATTTGATTGATGTAGTGCACCTGTCATTTTGCGAAGTGCTTGCGACATAAGGCGGGCTTGTAGACCCATATGTGAGTCACCCATCTCGCCCTCAATTTCAGCTCTTGGTACTAGAGCTGCAACTGAGTCAACAACTACAATATCAATTGCACCTGATCTAACTAACATATCCATGATCTCAAGTGCTTGCTCACCAGTATCTGGTTGTGAAACTAGTAGCGCATCAATATCAACGCCAAGCTTCTTTGCATACTCTGGATCTAATGCATGTTCAGCATCGATAAATGCAGCAATACCACCAGCTTTTTGGGCATTTGCAATTGCATGTAATGCAACAGTGGTTTTACCTGATGATTCTGGGCCATAGATCTCAACTACTCGACCTCTTGGCAAACCGCCAACGCCGAGTGCGATATCTAATGCAACTGAGCCAGTTGGAATTACCTCCATAGCAACAGCTTTGCGATCTCCCATCTTCATAACCGCTCCTTTACCGAACTGACGCTCGATTTGGGCAAGGGCGGTATCTAGGGATTTAGAACGATCACTAGATCGTTTATCTTCTTTCTTATCATCTTGTGGTTCTCTATTTGCAGAGGCCATTAAGATTTTTCCTTTCTTCTCCTTGACCAGCTCTAGGTTTTTCAACTCCTATAAGCGAGGTCATATTGTTCGGTCCAGAAGGTACGGAATATCACTGACGGCTGGCACGAGGTACCAGCGGAACTGTGGAACCGCTCTGGTTGGGCAGGATAAGTGTATCGAACAACTGTTCGAAAGCCGGTACTGGGCGTAGGACACGCCATACTGCCGGTTAAAAAGGGGTAAATCTAAAAAATTATTCAGCTACTCGGAGAAATCCCCACCCCGGCCAGTTAGCTTTCCTTTTGGCCTCTTAGGGTGGTCATAACGGTAAATCAAAGCCCCTAGCAAAATTACTAGGGGTAGCAACAAAAGCAGAAGATTTTTCATCTACCTACTCTTACATACCAAAGATTGCCCAATAGGTCAGGGCAAATATTCCTAGATCTAATGCCACAATCGCAGCTGCGGTCAACTTTAAAAAGGATTTAGATTGCGCAATCCGATTTGCTAGCGCACCACTCTTACCCACCTTAGCAAGATCATCACATAACATCTCTGCCTCACGGATTACCGCGTATTGGGTAATTGTGGCAAGGATGCCAGTTGCTGCTACCACGCCAAGTGCTAAATATTTAGTGCCATCTGTTGCAGTATCAAACTTGCCAAATGCAGCAACTACAAAGGTGGCAATCAGCACAAGTGCTGGGGCCATCTGCGCGTTGGTGATCTGCGAGCGCTTATCATTCCAAAGTTTAACTAATTCATTCTCACTCATAATAACTCCCTTTTCCTTAATCTAGCTTGCCTCTATTCTACCTTGCCCAATTGCCCATAAATCAAATCGACTAGCCAGATATACCTTTGATTCAAATCACCTTTACCGATAACGCTTGGGCATCTCAGGGTTATGACGCACCACCGCCTGCCAAATCTCATTCGGCTCCATCCCAATCTCAATTGCACCGTTGACGCTAATCCCGCCTAGTTCGCTATGGATGATATCTCTGGCATAGGTATCTGGATCTGGAAAGTAATCAGCGAGGCGAGCACGCAACTCTGAGATTCTCATTTATTAAATAAAGAGAGCATTAGCCAATCGTTTTGACTGGACTAGCGACTCATCGTTAGTTATAGGAGAGCCAATCTGGCCAATTAGCCAGCGCAAAATCAAACCACAAATAGCGGTATCTGCTCCAAATACCTTAGCTACTCCCTGATGAGCTAAGACCCAGGTGGGGTGGGGCGAGATGGTTACTAACTTTGCAATATCGTTTGGATCAGTTTCAACTAATCTGCGCAGCGCCTCATCTTGAGAGATAGATTTGGATAAAAGGTAGAGTCCTTCCTCTCTTGAATTAGCAGAGAGTGCCAGGTTAATTAACCTAGCTACCTCCGACTCAACTAACTGCTCGATCATCTCCGCCTTATCGGCAAATTGATTATAAATAGTCGCCTTTGAAACTTGGGCGCGCAGTGCGATATCTGCAATATTTGATTGGTAATTTCCTACCTGGGCAATTACCGCTTTTGCACCAGCAAAGATTGCAGCTCGAGATTTATTACTTGTGGCATTTTGGCGGGCGTAGTTTGCAAGCGCCGGCTGAGCAGACAACTTAAGCGGCGGTTTCTACCACTTGCAAAGTCGAGATTGTTAATACTGGGGATTCGTGGCTTTTAACCACAGTTGCAACATCAACTAAGATTGTGGAGAGAGATAGATCAAGAGCTGAACAAATTGCATTTAATAACTCACTTGATGCCTCTTTATGTCCGCGCTCTACCTCAGAGAGATAACCGAGTGAGACTCGAGCACACTTTGCAACATCTCTTAAAGTGCGGCCCTGCTCAATACGAGTAGCACGCAAGGTGCTACCAATGTGGGTACGTAAAAGGATCACGGCTTAAGAATACGCTCTATCGCAGCTAATGCGCTGGCTATTGTGGCGTGGCGAATAGATTCTCGATCACCAGTGAGGGAAAGAGCGATAGTAATCCGCTCTTTTTTACTAGCAAGGCCAATCCAGGCGGTTCCTGCCTTTTGGCCATATGCTGAACCTGGACCTGCAACTCCGGTGGTTGCAATTGCATAATCGGTTTTAAATTTAAGAAGTGCCCCATCTGCCATCTGTCGAACAATCTCCTCAGATACTGGGCCATACTTTTTTAAATCAGATTTACTTACCCCCAACTCACTTACTTTAATCTGATCACTATATGCAACAACTCCGCCCACAAATACTTTTGATGCACCGGCAATATCAGTGAGCGCAGAGGCTAAGCCGCCTCCAGTTATAGATTCAGCCACGCTAATACTCTTTTTGGCTTTGATCAACGCCTTAATAACTGATTTAGCAATAATTAAATTACTCATTTTTTAAGTACCTTTTTAAAGTAATCAATCCCAGTTGTAATAGTTAAAAGTATCGCTGCTGCCATAAAGATATCTCGCAGCAGGTGCAGAAAAGTGGGTAATGGCAGAATATAAAAACCGACTCCAAAATTTTGTAGGAAGGTTTTTAGCTTTGCCCCTTTACTAGCTGGGATCACACCTTGCTTAATTACTGCAAAGCGCAGAATTGTTACCGCAATCTCTCGAATTAAAAATATCGCAGTTACCCACCAGGATAGGAGTCCTATTATTGAGGTGCCAATAGCTGCAGTTGCTAGCATCGCCTTATCAGCAATTGGATCTAGTAACTTACCAAACTCAGTAATCTGATTGCGAGATCTGGCTAACTTGCCATCTAATACATCACTTAAGCCGACAATAAAGAAAAGTAAAAAGGCGATTATCCGCCAATTATTATCATTACCACCATTTTTAAAGAGGGCGTATGCGCAAAATGGTAGGGCGATAATGCGAAAGATAGTTAATGAGTTTGGCAGATTTGGCCTACTTATTTTTTTCATATTACCTGCGCAATTAAATCAACACCTGCCACATCACTTACCACCGCATCAACATACTCGCCCACCCGGTACTTATTTCGAGATTTAACAAATGTTGAGCCATCCACATCAGGTCCTTGATGCTCTGCCCTGCCCTCCTGCTCTGCTTCATCCTCAATTAAAACTGATATTTTCTCGCCAATTCTAGATTCAGCGCGTTGGGTAATTAACTCATCAACTAATGTGGAGAGCTCATTTACTCGCTCAGTAATTAACTCTGGCGCCACCTTATTACTTAAATTTTTACCCTCAGTTTTATCCTCATCTGAGTAGCCAAAGATACCAATTGCATCTAATTGGGCCTGGCTTAAAAATTCAATCAAATCCATAAACTGCCCATCAGTTTCACCTGGGAAGCCAACTATAAAGTTTGATCTAATTCCTGATTGCGGATTAAGTGCTCTAATCTGAGTAATTAGATGCAAAAACTTCTCGCCATCTCCAAATCTGCGCATACGCCGTAGCAGATCACCATTTGCATGTTGAAATGAGAGATCAAAGTATGGAACTACCTTATCCACCGAAACGATTGCTTGCAGCAACGAGGGCCGTACCTCAGCTGGTTGCAAATAAGAAAGTCTTATCCGTTTAATGCCATCAATCTTAGAAAGATCTGGCAAAAGCTTCTCCATTAACTTTAAATCCCCAAAATCTTTGCCATATGAGGTGGTATTTTCACTAACTAGATAGAGCTCACTTACCCCATTATCGGCTAACCACTTTGCCTCATCAATAATCTCAGTTGGACGGCGAGAAATAAAAGAGCCACGAAAGTATGGAATTGCGCAGAA
>CANKTS010000067.1:0-5012 GCA_947486485.1 Actinomycetota bacterium
AGAGCTATTTCAACCTTAGTTAAATCAAATGATCCTCTTTACAAACAAATAGTTATGGCCTGCACAACATATCCAGAGTTAGTTGCAGGTGAGGGGCGATTAACAACTCGGATGATGAAGGCAGTTCCTGGTTTGTTTATGAAAGAGGGCGCAGAGGGTATTGAGGTTTGCGCGTTAGCTGATGGCAGAGTGATTGCCATAAAGATTATTGATGGCTCATGGCGACCGGTTGCACCAATCATTATGGAGCTTTTTAAACGATGGAGTGTTTCGATGCCAGATGAGAGCGTGAAGATATATGGGGCAGGAAGCGTAATTGGTGAGGTAAGGGCCAATATATAAGAAGGGTTATTTAAGTTAGAATTACCTTATGAAATCTGGCAAGAAATCACATATTGCAACCTTGATGGTGCACAGCTCACCACTTGATCAAGCAGGTACTGGCGACGCCGGTGGCATGAATGTTTATGTGGTTGAGAGCGCTAAGAAGATGGCTGCTGCTGGAGTTAATGTTGATATTTTTACTAGAACAAACCATTCAAATCTGCCAGAGACAGTTGAGATTGCAGATGGAGTTAATGTTAAGCATTTAGTTGCCGGCCCCTTTGAAGGATTATCCAAAGAGGAGCTACCTAGCCAACTAGGCGCCCTAACTAGCTCATTTATGAATTACCAAAAACAATTACCAAATGATTATTACTCACTGCTTCACTCTCACTACTGGATCTCAGGCCAATTAGGGTGGATGGTTAGCGAGCGAACTGGAATTCCATTAATTCACACCATGCACACCACTGCAAAGGTTAAGAATTTAAATCTAGCTGATGATGAAAAACCTGAGCCACAAACTAGAGCAATTGGTGAGGAGCAGGTTGTTAAAGCATCCACTGGCTTAATTGCTAACACCGATGCAGAGGCAGCATCTTTAGTATCTCTTTATGATGCCTGCCCAGATAATGTCTTTGTTGTTGCTCCTGGGGTTGATCTACAAACCTTCTCACCAGGTAGTGGCAAAAGCGCGGCAAGGATTAAATTAAATATTGCACCGGATGCCATCATGCTTACCTTTGTTGGCCGCATTCAGCCTCATAAGGGCCCTGATGTGCTGCTGCGTGCTGTTGCTGAGATGGTTACCCACTCACCACATCTAAAGGCAAAGCTTGCGGTAGTAATTATGGGAGGTGCCTCAGGTAGTGGGGTTAATGAGTTAGAGAAGTTAAAAGTATTAGCAAAGTTTTTAAAGATTGAAGATGTAACCCACTTTGTTGCACCAGTTAAGCGAGATGAGTTAGCTAATTGGTATCGCGCAAGTGATTTAGTGTGCGTGCCAAGTTACAGCGAATCATTTGGATTAGTAGCACTTGAAGCGCAAGCTTGTGGCACACCAGTTGTTGCAACTGCAATTGGTGGGCTGCGTACTGCGGTCTCAGACGGTATATCTGGCTCATTAGTTGATGGCCATGATCCAAAGGCATGGTCGGCGGTTATCTCTAGATTAATTGCAGAGCCGCAACGAAGATTACTTTTATCTATGGGGGCAGTAATACATGCCAGCCACTTTGGCTGGGAGAACACAGCTCATAAGACATTAGAGGTTTATGACTGGGCGCTCTCACAACCAGCTGGCGTGAAACTACGTTTGGCAGAGGATGCTTGATCCTGCTGCAGTAATTGATGATTTTTTGCAATCTCATGATTTAGATTATGACCAAAATACTGAGAATACTTATTTAATTACCTTGCCCGGGGAGGCAAAACAACAAACCCACTGCGCATTGATAATCGGTGATCACTCTTTGAGTATTAACGCATTTGTGATTAGAAAGCCAGATGAGAATAAAGAAAAAGTTTATGAGTATCTCCTAACCAAAAATGCATCAATGTATTCAATTGCATTTGCCGTTAATGAGTTAGGTGATATTTACTTAGTGGGCAGGCTGCCACTTAACTCAGTAAATGAGCGAGAAATTGATCGGATCTTGGGCGCGGTACTGCAGTATGCCGACTCATCCTTTAATCCATTACTTGAGTTAGGTTTTTCATCTGCAATTAGGCGTGAGTGGGCTTGGCGAGTATCTCGGGGTGAGTCTTTATCAAATCTAAAAGCTTTTGAGCATCTAATTTAATTTTATGAAAGAATTAACTATATGAGCTACAAATTAATCCTGCTCCGCCATGGTGAGAGTCTTTGGAATGCAAAAAATCTCTTTACCGGCTGGGTAGATGTTGAACTATCTGAAAAAGGATTACTAGAAGCAGCCCGTGGTGGTCAATTATTAAATGAGGCAAACTTATTGCCAGATGTTCTTCACACCTCCCTTTTAAAGCGAGCAATTGATACGGCAGATATTGCCCTTAAAAACTGCGGGCGAACTGGAATTGCAACTAAAAGATCTTGGCGATTAAATGAGCGCCACTACGGCGCGCTACAAGGAAAAGATAAGACTGCCACCTTAAAAGAGTATGGCGAGGAACAGTTTAAATTATGGCGCAGATCATTTGATGTGCCGCCCCCTGCTATTGCTGATGATGATCAGTACTCACAAAAAAATGAGCCAAAGTATGCCGATCTTGGTGAGCTGCTACCAAAGACAGAGTGCTTAAAGGATGTAGTGGCACGGGTTGTGCCATATCTAACTGGTGAGATAACCCAAGATTTAAAGAGTAATAAAACAGTTTTAATCACAGCCCATGGGAACTCAATTAGAGCAATAGTTAAATATTTAGATACGATATCTGACACAGATATTGCCGGGGTTAATATTCCAACTGGAATTCCGCTTTTATATGAGTTAAATGAAAAGTTTGAACCAATTACCAAAGGCGGCAGATATTTAGATCCAATTGCAGCGCAGGCTGCGATTGCAGTAGTTGCTAATCAGGGAAAGAAGTAAAAGTTCTTAAGATTTACCGTTTGCGTATGAGCCAGTAACTAGGAAATAAACCCGGCGAGCAATAGATACCGCATGATCTGCGCATCGCTCGTAGTAGCGACCAAGTAAGGTCATATCAATTGCAGTTTCTATTCCATGCTTCCATGTTGGATCTAATAAGGTTTGAATAATTTTTCGGTGCAGTGCATCAATCTCATCATCATCTTTTTCAACCTCAAGTGCGCGATCAGCATCTCTTTTTTCTAAAACAGTAGATACCTTTTCAATAATTTTGGAACAAACCCGGCCCATCTCTTCAATAGTTAATGAAAGTTCAGGTGGCACTGCAGTTGCTGGATAACGCATCCGAGCAGATTTTGCGATGTGATGGGCAAGATCTCCCATTCGCTCAAGATCAGCGCTCATTCGAAGTGAGGTTACTAAGGCTCTTAGATCACTAGCCACTGGACTTTGCCGGGCAATTAAATTAATGGTGCGAGCATCTAATTCATGTTGAATTTCATCAATTATTGTGTCATCAGCAATAACTTTTTCAGCCAATGTTAAATCAGCTGTTAATAAGGCGGTGGTGGCGTTATCCATTGCGACCCGAACCAGCCCAGCCATCTGCACTAGGGTGGTGTTAACACCATCTAACTCTTCTTGAAATTGCTCACGCATTGGCTAACGGTAATGGAAAAAGGGTATTTGTGCGGGGAGGTGTGTGAACAGGTCTTTAATAAATGGTTAAAACTAAGGTTATCTGTCAATATACCCAACTTATGGTTAACAGAAAGTGCTGCCTACTCATACGATAAGGGGGTGATGTGGCGATTTAATCAAAAGCAGGAAACCTCTACCGCCAACAGCAAAATCGAATCTGATCTTTCAACTCAAAGCTTTGACCTACTTCATGCAATCGATGCTGAATCGGTAGTAATAACATCTACTGATCGAGTTATTTATTATTCCGATGGTATTGCCACATTTAATTTAATTAAAGATGAACGGATTCAAAATAAGGAGCTGAGTAATCTAGTCAGAGCTGTTAGGCGATCTGGGATTCAACAAGATGCCACCATTGAATTACCAAGAGGTCCAATTGGCGCTGGCACCCATGATCTTCTAGTACGGGTTACTTCGATTGGCGATGCTGGTTTGATCGCTATTCTAATTTTTGATGACAGTGAGATGCGCAGGCTAGATTCAATTCGACGAGATTTTGTGGCAAATATTTCCCATGAGCTTAAGACTCCGATTGGCGCTCTCTCAATTCTTAGTGAAGCAGTATTAGATGCAAGTAATGATCCAGAGGCGATTGCAAAGTTTGCCTCCCGGATGCAATCTGAGGCAAAGCGGTTATCAGATCTAGTCCAAGAGATTATTAATCTATCAAGATTACAAGATGATGATCCACTTAAAAATGGTAAATCAGTTGATATCTCTGAAGTAATTGCTGAAGCAGTTGATCAATCAAGATTAAATGCTGAAAAGCGCAAAATTACTTTAGTCCATGAAGAAGTCGATGATGCAGTTATAAATGGTGATCGCAACCAAGTAACGATGGCAATTCATAATTTAATTGAGAATGCAATCAATTACAGCCCAGATGCAACTCGGGTTGCTATTACTTTAAAAGTAGTTGACGCAATTGCTGAAATATCAGTTTCTGATCAAGGTATTGGTATTCCAGAGAAAGATCTAGAGCGAATCTTTGAACGTTTTTATCGGGTTGATCCGGCAAGATCACGACTTACTGGTGGAACTGGCTTAGGACTTTCAATTGTTAAACATATTGCAACTAATCATGGTGGTGATGTTTCACTTTGGTCGGTAGAGGGTGCTGGAAGCACCTTCACAATTAGATTCCCGCTGAGTTCAAATACATTAGCTGCTGAAAAACCAAATATGGAAGGTAATAAATGACCAAGATTTTAGTTGTTGAGGATGAAGCCTCATTTTCAGATGCTCTGTCGTACGTGCTAAGTAAGGAGGGCTTTGAGGTAACTGTCGCCGATACTGGCGATGGTGCTATTGCTGCCTTTGATAAGGGCGGAGCTGATCTGGTTTTACTTGACCTGATGTTGCCAGGATTATCCGGTACTGAGGTTTGCAAACAACTACGTTCCCGCTCTGATG
>CANKTS010000068.1:0-4973 GCA_947486485.1 Actinomycetota bacterium
CTCTCTGGCGTATAGTTCGCTACAAAGTATAAATTAACCTTTTCTATCTTTGATTTTTTAGGTTGCCCAAGCCAGGGTATGTGGCAGTTTACGCAGATACTCTCTCCGGGTGTATTACAAATTATACAAATTACTGGATAGATGAGATCTTTTAAACTATAGATACTTTTTAACACCTCACCTTTATATCAAAAGTAAGTCACTATCTTGAGTAATTCTTAACTTTGTTAATAAGTTATATCTGGCTCTAACTTAATTGGAAATGAATAAACTGCTGCGCCATAATGTTTAGGAAGTGTTAACACAAAGTGAGCACCCTGATTTGGATTTCCCCATGCAAATAGTTGACCTTGGTGCAACTTAGTATCTTCTAGCGCAATAGACAGGCCTAGACCAGTGCCCCCACTTGTTCTGGCACGAGAGGGATCTGCCCGCCAGAATCTTTCAAATAATTTAGCTGCATCTGCTTGATTAAAGCCTAAGCCAAAATCTCTGACACTGACAGCAACCTCATTTTCACTTTCTGCAATTTTGATCTCTACTTTCTTATTTTCACCATGATCTATTGCATTTGTAATTAAATTCCGCATTATCCTTTCAACTCGTCGGGGGTCAGCCTCTATCTCTATCGAATGTGTTGGAGCCGATATTTCAAAGAGTGAGGACTTACTTGGGTGTAAGTAATCCACACATTTTTGGACTAGGTTAACAAAATCAAAGGTAGCAATGCCCAGAGCTGCAGCATCAGCATCAAATCGACTAACCTCTAGTAGGTCAGAGAGTAATAACTCAAATCTATCAATCTGATTTACTAGTAATTCACTACTTCTGGCAATATTAGAATCAAATCCATCTTTTGCTTGATATATAACATCAGCTGCCATTCTTAGTGTTGTTAGCGGGGTTCGCAGTTCATGGGACACATCAGAGACAAATCGCTGCTGTAGCTTAGATAGATTTTCCAACCGATCAATCTGTTGCTGGATAGATACTGCCATCTCATTAAATGAATTGCCTAAGCTTGCTAGCTCATCATCACTTGCTACTGTCATTCGGCTAGATAAATCACCTTGAGTGAATTTTTCTGCGACTAATGCTGCCTCCTTTACGGGAGAAACTACCTGGCGAATAACAAATTGCGTACTTAAACCTATTAATATAATAAGTAAAATTCCAGTTACTAAAAGCACCCATGTAATATCTGAAATACTCTTATACTGTGAATTTAACTTAAATAAATAATAAATTTCATAAGCACCAGATCTAGGTATATTTAATTTACCGCCGATAAGAAAGCCGGGGAATTCACTTCCATCAGAGTATCTAATTGTGACTCGCTTATCTAAGATCTGATCGCTCTTTCTAATCTGATCTCTAAATTTTTCTGGAATAGAATCTAGAACTAACAGGGTTGGTACAGTTTGGTAAATGTTCTGATCTTTTGCATCTTTATTAATTGATAAAATAACTGTCTCTCGACCAGATAAAGAGCCATCTTCACGACTACTGGTAATAAAATCTTGCACAACCTTTCGCAAGCCTTTATCATCTTGAAATCTAGCAATATTAAAATGACCTTGCGCTAAATTAAGGGCATTTGCAGTTTCAATTTTAGAGATACTTATTTTTTCATTGATAACTGTGGATGAGACACGATCATGTATTAAAGCGCCAATAAATATTGCAATAAATATTGCGAAGGCAAGATTGGTTAGTAGAACTTTAAGACTAAGTGATTGCCTAACCTTAATCTTACTAATGAGCATGGTTAAATCTTAGCCGCCCCCGCTTTATAGCCAACACCTCGAACTGTTAATACATACTCTGGGCTCTCTGCATTGACTTCAATCTTTGATCTAAGGCGTTGCACGTGCACATTAACCAGCCTGGTATCTGCAGCATGTTGATATCCCCAGACCTCACTAAGTAATGCTTCTCGGGTAAATACCCGCCCTGGCTCCTTTGCAAGTGTTACTAATAAATCAAATTCCAATCTTGTCAGCAGTATTTCTTGACCTTCTTTTACAACCTTATGCTCCAACTGATCAATGAGTAAATTTCCAATTGCTAAATTACCAACTTTATTTGTTCTGCGCAGCCGAGTGTTAATTCGAGCTACTAACTCCTGCGGTTTAAAAGGTTTAACCATGTAATCATCCGCACCAGCTTCAAGTCCAAGCACAATATCTTGGGTATCACCTTTTGCAGTTAACATTAAAATTGGGACCATTGATCTCTGGCGAATTATTTTACAAACTTCAATTCCACCAAGACCTGGCAACATCAAATCTAACAAAACTAGATCAGGGGTATGTGAATTAAAGAGATCTATAACCTGATCTCCGCGGCCTACTAAATCAACCTCCATGCCAGCACCAGTTAAAACAATGCTGAGCATCTCTGCTAAGTCTTGGTCGTCATCAACGACCATGACTAATGGCATTTAAGAACCGTGTTCCCAGGAGTTTAGATAAAGCTCTTGGGCTGGAGTTAATACATCAAGTGATGAGCCCATACTCTCAAGTTTTAAGCGCGCTACATCTTTATCAATCGTGATTGGAACATTATGCAAGCCTGCAGATAATCCCTTACCAGCTTTTAACAACCACTCTGCTGTTAAGGCCTGATCTGAAAATGACATATCCATTACCGATGCGGGGTGCCCTTCAGCAGCACCAAGATTAGCGAGTCTGCCTTCAGCAATTAAAAGTATGCGCCGACCATCGGCTAACACATACTCATCTGTTTGGTGGCGCATCTTGGCATTTTTCTGTACAGCATTCTTTTCTAACCAGGCAACATCAATCTCAATATCAAAGTGACCAGAGTTAGCTAAAATTGCACCATCTTTCATCTGCCTAAAGTGCTCATCACGTAATACATCACGATTACCGGTTACGGTAATAAATAAATCACCGATTGCTGCAGCTTTTGTCATCGGCATAACTCTAAATCCTTGCATCAATGCATCTAACGCCTTAGTTGGATCAATTTCAGTAATTACTACCTCAGCGCCCATACCTTTTGCGCGTTCGGCAACACCCTTGCCGCAGTAACCAAAACCAGCGACCACCACAATCTTGCCAGCAATTAATGTATTTGTAGCACGGAAAATAGCATCAAAGGTTGATTGCCCAGTTCCATACCGATTATCAAACATATGTTTTGTGTCGGTGTCATTAACTGCAATCATTGGAAACTTTAAGGCACCATCTTTAGCCATCTGGCTTAGACGAATAACGCCAGTTGTAGTCTCTTCGCAACCTGCCAATACTCCTTCGATTAACTCTGTGCGGGTTGTGTGAAGTACATTTACTAAGTCACAGCCATCATCAAAAACTAATTGTGGTTTTATATCAAGGGCAGCGTTTAAATGTTTGTAGTAGCCATCTCGGTCAACTGCATTACGAGCAAAGACTGAAATTCCATACTCATAGACAAGAGCGGCGGCAGTATCATCCTGAGTTGAAAGTGGGTTTGACGCACAAAGTGCAAGATCTGCGCCCCCTGCTTTTAATGCCAACATTAAATTTGCAGTCTCAGTTGTAACATGCATACATGCTGCAATACGGACTCCCGCAAATGGCTTCTCTTTTGCAAAACGCTCATTAATTTGCGCAAGCACTGGCATATTACGAGCTGCCCATTCAATCCGCTTCTTACCCTCGCTCGCTAGCGCCGGGTTTGCAACATCGTTTTTAATCGCAGTTGTTGTACTCATTACTCTCCTATGTGTTTACTTACTTAATATCGGTTTATTACTCAATGGATAGGGGATAAAGATACCCTAAATTTATAGCTCTTTATCGAATTTTAATCAGGGAGAGTACGGCGTCTCTGATCTTAACCATCTCTTTTTGGGTATTTGCCTCCACATTTAACCTAAGTAACGGCTCGGTGTTTGATCCCCGCAGGTTAAACCACCAACTATCTGCAGTAATAGTTAAGCCATCTAACTCATCTACTTGATATTGACCATGATATTTATCACGAACCTTTGCAATAGATTTTGTGACATCTTTAACCTTGCTGTTTATCTCACCACTTGCTACATACCGGTTATAAGGTGCCAGTAGCTGGGAGAGATTACCCTTACTCGCCATCAACTCCGCTATTGCATATAACCCCGCTAACATGCCAGAGTCTGCCCGCCAAAAATTTTTAAAATAGAAATGACCAGAGTGCTCCCCACCAAATACTGCACCAGACTCTGCCATGAGGCTTTTAATATAAGAATGGCCAACCCGACTTCGTACTCCAATACCACCACGCTCGGCTATAACCTCAGCAACCGCCTTTGATGAGATCAGGTTGTAGATAATGGTTGCCCCGGGTTTCACCTTTAGCTCACGGACTGCAATTAAAGCGGTCAAAGCAGAGGGATTAACTAACTCACCTGCCTGGTCAATTAAAAAGCATCGATCAGCATCACCATCAAAGGCTAAGCCAATATCTGCACTCTCTTTTTTAACCCGCTTTTGTAGATCCTTTAAGTTAGCTGAATCAATTGGATTTGCTTCATGATTTGGAAAATTTCCATCTAATTCAAAGTACATTGGAATTAATTCCACATTTAAGCGAGCCATCACTGCTGGGGCGGTAAAGCCAGCCATTCCATTGCCAGCATCAATGACTACCTTTAGTTTGCGCTTTTTAAATGTATTTTTTGGAAAACTCGCCAAGAGATAATCAACATACTCTTTTAGTAAATCCTGTTTTCTTACTGAACCAACTGGGCGATTTGAAATTGGTACGCCCTCTTGAATTAATTCACGTATCTTCGCTAATCCAGACTCTTGTCCAATTGGCCGAGCTCCACTTTTGCATAGTTTCATGCCATTATATTTTGCTGGATTATGGCTTGCAGTAAACATTACACCAGGTAGATTTAATTTACCTGAGGCAAAATACAACATATCAGTTGATGTTAAGCCAAGTCTTATTACATCCATACCCTGACTAGTTGCACCATC
>CANKTS010000069.1:0-4895 GCA_947486485.1 Actinomycetota bacterium
AGTTTAATACCCAGCCACCACCATGAAAGAAAACTAATACCGGAAGATCCTTCTCATCAGATGGTCGATAAATTCGAATTGGTAGATCAGAGGTTGGACCATCAATAGTCTTATGCTCAACCTTATAGATATCAATTAAAGGTTGGCACAGAGCAAGATGTGAGAGGGTATTTTTTCTTATCTCCTCCACTGGCGCCTGCCACACCTCCGGCAAGCCGGCAGCTGATTTGTCTGCTAGATGTTTAATTATCTCTGGCTTTAGGCTCATATCTTATTTTACTTACACCTTGCCAGCACTTAACAACTCAAGTATCTCTTGTGCACGCTTTCTAGTCTCTGGTAGATCTTTTAACCGCTTTAATCCAAATACCTGTTGGCTCATTCGGTGATTTTTTGCAAACTCATCTTTATTCCTATCCATAAAATCCCAATATAAAGTTGTAAATGGACATGCGTTATCACCACTTCTTAATTTTGGGTCAAACTTGCACGGCTTGCAGTAATTACTCATTCTTGAGATATAGGCACCTCCGGCTGCATATGGCTTAGTCATCATTACTCCACCATCGGCATAGAGTCCCATTCCAATTATGTTTGGAACCATCACCCAATCGGTGGCATCAATAAAAACCTCTCGCATCCACTCAAAAAACTCCTGCGGGTTAATCTCAGTCATTAATGCAAGGTTACTTAAGATCATAAGTCTTGGAATGTGATGCACCCAGGCACGCTTATGAATATCATCAATCGTTGATTTAACACAGTTCATTTGGGTCTTATCTGGATCATTAAATAATGGCAGTAATTTTCGATTTGCTGAAAAATGATTTACATTTTTGTACTTTTCACCCAAAAACCAATACATCCCATTTACATACTCACGCCAGCCAATTATCTGCCTAATAAATCCCTCGCATGAGGAGATCGGTATTTCCTCCTTATTAAATACCTTTATGGCAGCAGCAATTACTTCAGATGGATGAAGCAATCCATTATTTAAGTAAGGACTAAGAAGTGAGTGATGTAGCGACCAAGAATCCAACGCGATGGCATCTTCATAGGGGCCAAACTCTGCAAAACTATACTTTAAGAAGTGAGATAGCTGCTTTAGCGCACCCTGTCTAGTGGTGGCAAAATCTCCAGTTGGCTTACCACCAATTAAATCCAAAGGCTTTAACTCAAGCCACACCTCTTCATCGATCTGATCAAAATCATGTTTTAGATATTTTGGCCAACTATAGTTTTTAGGTGGTGGAAGTTGATTATCAGCATCATGATTCCACTTATCGCCAATTGGTTTATCACCTTTCATCAGTAAGTTTAATCTAACTCGCTGCTTTCGATAAAAAGTTTCCATCTTAAAACTCTTCTGCTCTACCGCCCAACTATTAAATAAACCACGGGGTGTAAGAAAGAAATCATTATCAACAAATTTAACATTTAATTTAGTCAAGGCGTTAAGTAAGCGAAATGAAGATGGCTGGGCTGCAATAACCTCAGAAATTTTATACTTTTTCTTTATTTCCTCAATCCCCGCAGCAGTATTTTCAGCTTTAAGGTACTCAACCGTAAACCCTTTTTCTTTAAGCTCTGCAGAAAAATGTTGCGCACTTGAGATAATAAAATGTAATCGATGGGCATGCCACTTTCGCCCCTTAATCATTCGCGCACTCTCGACAAATAAAACTAGATCAGATTTTTTATCTGCCTTAGCTAATGCGCCATACTCAACATTTAATTGATCGTGGCTTACATAAATTATTCGCTTCACTTTCGACGACATTTCTCTGAGCAGTACTTAATCTCATTCCAGTTACGTAGCCACTTCTTACGCCATTCAAATGGCAAGCCACAGCTAAGACAGATCTTCGGCGGATAGCCATTTTTGATCTTAGCCCTGCGCAAACTCTTCTTTTCTGGCATCTATATCCTGTCAAAATTAGTTACAGGCAAGAGTAGACTTAGGCATCAAGGTTGACCAAATATCAAATTTCAAGGGTGGAGCTTTTTAAATGCGTATTGGTGTGTTAACTGGTGGTGGTGATTGCCCAGGACTAAATGCAGTAATTCGTGCGGTAGTTCGCAAAGGTGTTAAAGAGTATGGCTATGAGTTCATAGGTTTTCGTGATGGCTGGCGTGGCCCGCTTGAAGGCCTGACAATGAAATTAGATATCCCAGCAACTAGGGGAATTCTGCCAAAGGGTGGAACCATCCTTGGTTCATCCCGAACAAACCCGTTTAAAATCGATGGTGGCGTTGAGAAGATAAAAGAGAATTTAGCAAAAGCAGGAGTGGATGCACTAATTGCGATCGGTGGTGAGGACACATTAGGTGTTGCCACCAAGCTTGATTCATTAGGCGTAAAGGTAATTGGTGTTCCAAAGACAATTGATAATGATTTAAATAATACCGACTACACATTTGGATTTGATACTGCAGTAAATATTGCAGTTGAGGCAATTGATCGACTACACACAACCGCTGAATCACACCATCGAGCATTAATTGTTGAGGTAATGGGACGTCATGCTGGTTGGATTGCACTTCACTCAGGTCTTGCAGGCGGTGCATCTTGTATATTAATTCCAGAGGTTAAGTTTTCATTAGATCAGGTCTGCAAATGGGTTGAATCTAGATTTGAACAGAGCTACTCACCAATTATTGTTATTGCCGAGGGTGCGATGGCTAAAGATGGGGACATGATTACTAAAGATCAAACATTAGATTCCTTTGGTCATGTGAAGTTATCTGGAATAGGTGAGTGGCTAGCAAATCAAATAGAGACAAAGACTGGTAAAGAGGCACGAACCTCTGTGCTTGGCCATATCCAGCGCGGTGGTACACCAACTGCATTTGATCGGGTGCTTGCTACTAGATTTGGATTACACGCCATTACTGCTGTCCATGACGGTGATTGGGGCAAGATGGTGGCTTTACACGGAACTAAGATTGAACGAGTCCCGTTAGCCTCAGCGACTACTAAATTAAAGACGGTAGATCCTGAGCTATATAAAGAGGCGGAGATCTTCTTTGGTTAATTGATCACTGGCCTAATTAGCCACATCAATACCAAGAGATTGCCTACCATTATCTAATGAACGCTAACTCGATTTTTAAAGCGGGCCTTATCGCTGCCCAACAACCTGCCTGGCCAGATGCGGCAGCTGTTAAATCTGCGGTGGCTGAGCTAGAGACATTTCCACCCTTAGTTTTTGCTGGTGAGTGCGATAATTTAAAGGAGCGAATTGCTCAAGCAGCAGCCGGGCGAGCATTTTGGCTACAAGGTGGGGATTGCGCAGAGACCTTTGTAGCTGCAACCGCTGATTCAATCCGTAATCGCATTAAGACAATCCTGCAGATGGCAGCCGTTCTGCAGTACTTCTCATCCCTACCAGTTATTAAGGTCGGAAGAATGGCCGGTCAATTTGCTAAGCCTCGTAGTAATGACAATGAAACTAGAGATGGAGTTACGCTGCCTGCTTACCGAGGGGATGCGGTAAATGATATTGAGTTTACTAAGGAATCTAGAACACCTAATCCAAAGCGGTTAGTTCAGGTTTATAACACCTCAGCTGCAACTCTAAATTTAGTTCGTGCCTTTACCCAAGGCGGCTTTGCTGATCTGCGCCAGGTTCATAGTTGGAATAAAGGTTTTGCCGCTGATGCCAGATTTAGCGCTCGCTATGAGGAGATGGCAAATGAGATTGGAAGAGCAATTCAATTTATGCAATCAGCCGGTGTTGATCCAGAATCATTTAAGTCAGTTGATTTTTACTCTAGCCATGAAGCATTAATACTGGAGTATGAAAAAGCATTAACTCGAATCGATTCTCGAACCAATAATCCATATGATGTTTCAGCACACTTTGTTTGGATTGGTGAGCGCACTCGTCAATTAGATGGTGCACATATGGATTTTGCTGAAAAAATTCATAATCCAATTGGGGTAAAGCTTGGGCCAAAGACAACAACTGAGGATGTGCTTGCAATTATTAAGCGATTAAACCCAAGTAATGAGCCAGGCCGTCTTACCTTTATTACTAGAATGGGTGCTGGAATAATTCGCGAGAAGCTTCCTGCATTAGTTGATGTAGTTACTAAATCTGGGGCGGTAGTACTTTGGGTTTGCGATCCAATGCATGGCAATACCTATGAGGCGCCAAGTGGCTATAAGACTCGTAAATTTGATGATGTTTTAGATGAGGTGCGCGGCTTTTTTGAGGTACATAAAAAGCTAGGAACTCATCCAGGAGGAATTCATATTGAATTAACTGGCGATGATGTAACTGAGTGTGTTGGTGGTGGCGAGCAGATCAGCCATGAAGATCTTGCAACTCGATATGAGAGTGCCTGTGATCCAAGGCTAAACCACACTCAATCACTTGAGTTAGCCTTCTTGGTTGCGGAAATGCTGCGGGATCGCAAAAAATAAAGTTTCCCTTTTATCCTATATAGGTTTAACCTTTCATTGTGCTATCTCGTACCAATTATGAAACTCCGATCGGCACACTTTATTTGATTGCCGATCAGCAGATTTTGTTGGCGGCAGGATTTAAAGGTTTTGATGATCTAACCCAACGGTTATCGGCAGAGGATGCAGTTCGGGAGATTAAATCTGTTAAAGAGATCCCAGTAATCAGTGATCTAGTAGATGATTACTTCAATGGAGATATTTCAGCTTTAAATTCAATTCAAGTACGCCAGCCTGGCTCTACCTTCTATCAATCTGTCTGGAAGGCGATGCGTAAGATTCCAGTTGGTAAAACTTGGTCATATGCAGATTTAGCAAAACGATCTGGCTCTGCAGATGCAGTCAGAGCAACTGGTACAGCCTGTAGTAGTAATTTAATTGCAGCGATAATTCCATGTCATCGAATTGTAAAAAGTGGTGGTGC
>CANKTS010000070.1:0-4865 GCA_947486485.1 Actinomycetota bacterium
CATCTCGAGCATAAATTAAGTCTGAGACTTTAATAGCTAACCTGTAAGCAAGTACTTCAGTTAATGCTGCAACTAATTTCCATCCAAGTAAATAAAGCAGATACACTACTTAACCGCCTTGTAAACAATAAACATCCGTTGAATCATCGTGATAATAGATAGCAATGCTAAAGCCCACATTCCAATCGCCATTGCATAATTAACAGATAGACCATGTAATCCATAGGCGGTTAGCACAATTAATATCCGCTCACCACGTTCTGCTATGCCACCATCACATTTAATCTCAAGTGACTCAGCCCGTGCTTTTATGTAGGAGACCATGAATGAGGCGAAGGTAGCAACTAAAAATACTGGAACTAACCGATCATTTTGATCAACAAAAAATAGTAAGCCACCAATAAAAATTGCCGCATCACTTAACCGGTCTAAGGTTGAATCTAATAGTGCCCCCCACTTACTAACTCCCTGATTTGAAGCACGCGCAACCGCTCCATCAAATAAATCAAATGCCACAAAGGCTGAGACAAAAATTACGCCAGTGAAAAACTCACCTTTTGGAAAAAAATAAAGAGCGGTGAGAATGGAACCTAGCCCTCCGATTACTGAAATCAAATTGGCGCTTACGCCCAGTTTGACCAAAGCTTTAGCTAATGGTGTGACTATTTTGGCGACAGGATCCCGTAATGAACGCTGCAACATAATTCCCATCGTAGGCTTATCTTTGATGGACAACCTAATTAACGCGCGATTTATCCTCGGGATTTCACCTGGTCAGGAGATGATCTGTGCCGCGCTAGGACTACCTGCTGCGCAGATTGATGACCCGGTCCTGATCACATCTGATGTTGTTGTAATTGTTGCAAGTGCTAAAACTGGAATAGATCCTAAGGTAGTTGCGCAGTGGAGTACCTTTCGCGAACTTTATATACCAACAATCGTGGCAATTATTGATTTTGCTGATGGTGATGTGGATTTTGAGGATATGAGCGCAATTGTTGGCAAGATGTTAGAACCAGTTCTTACTCCATACTTAGTTTTACACGCCGATGATGGTGCACCAACTGCAGTAATTAATCTAGAGGATCAGATGATTACTGATTACTCTGGTGAAAAATCTGCAAAACTACAAAGTGATGTTGAGCATCGAGAGTTAATTTTGGAGTTTAAAGAGGAGCTACACACCGCCCTTACTGAAGGTGGTTGGGATCAATTTGTGCAGGGATTAATAATTCCAGCAATTCCATTGATGCTTGAAAATAAATTAGGCATTACTGAGATAAAGCGATTTTTAGATTTGATTCCAACCCGCAGCTAACTGCGTACGACTCTCCTGTAGTAATTGTGGCAATACCTTTGTCTTACCGATAATCGGCATAAAGTTTGCATCCCCTGCCCAGCGTGGAACCACATGTTGATGAAAGTGATCGGCAACTCCGGCGCCAGATACTGAGCCTTGATTTAAGCCAACATTAAAACCAACCGCCCTGCTTACCTTGCGCAGAACCTTCATTGCATGTGCAGTAAGTGCTTGCACCTCATTACGCTCTGATTCAGTTAAATCAGGAAGCTCTGCCACATGGCGATTAGTGCAAATTAATAAGTGCCCTGCGTTATATGGATAAAGATTCATAACTACATAAGCCTGCTCACCTCTTGCCACAATCAAAGCCTCTTCATCACTTAATTTTGTGATTCTACAAAATGGGCAAGCAATATCATTTCCTGGAAGTGGTCGATTTTCACCCTCAAGATATGACATGCGATGCGGCGCCCAAAGCCGCTGCCAACTATCTGGCATGCCAGCTCCCCCTGCAATTGATTGATCTGACATTTAAATCTGAGCGCGATCTTTAATTACAGCTAATACCTCATCAATTGCCTGTTTAATTGGTATTTGATTCTTCTGCTCGCCATTGCGATATCTAAATGAGACTGCATTTGCACTCTGATCCTCTTCACCAGCAATCATCATAAATGGAATCTTCTCAAGTTGGGCATTGCGAACCTTCTTCTGCATGCGATCATCTGAGCTATCAATATCGCAACGAATGCCAGCTTTTTTAAATTGCTTAACTACATCAGTTAGATATGGCGCAAAGGAGTCAGCTACTGGAATACCTCTTACCTGCACCGGTGCTAGCCATGGCGGGAAAGCACCTGCATAATGTTCAGTTAGCACACCAAAAAATCTTTCAATTGAGCCAAATAATGCTCGGTGAATCATTACCGGTTGCTTACGAGAGCCATCAGAGGAGGCATAACCTAAATCAAATCGCTGTGGTAGTTGAAAATCTACTTGAATTGTGGACATCTGCCAGGTGCGACCAATTGCATCTCGTGCTTGCACTGAGATCTTTGGTCCGTAAAAGGCAGCACCTTGTGGATCTAGCACCAACTCTAATTTTTGTTTCTCAGCAGCTTCTCTCAGCGCCTCAGTTGCGTCCTGCCAATCTTTTTCCTCACCAACTGACTTCTCTGGATTTCTAGTTGATAACTCCAAATAAAAATCAGTTAAACCGTAATCGCGTAGTAGATTTAAAACAAATGTAAGTAAGGAATCTAGCTCCGCTGCCATTTGCTCTTTGGTGCAGTAGATATGAGCATCATCTTGAGTAAAGCCACGCGCTCTAGTTATGCCGTGGACTACCCCTGATTTTTCATAACGGTAAACGGTGCCAAACTCAAATAATCTAAGTGGTAGATCTCGATAAGACTTAGGGGAAGACTGGTAAATCAGATTATGAAATGGGCAGTTCATAGGCTTCATGTAATACTTCTGACCTACTTTTTTAATTGTGCCATCTGCATGTAACTCTTCATCCATCACCATCGGTGGATACATACCATCTGCATACCACTGTAAATGCCCTGAGGTTTCAAATAATGCTGCCTTGGTTAAATGAGGTGAGTAAACAAATTGGTAATCCTCCTCCTCATGACGCTTTCTTGAGTAATCCTCCATTGCCCGGCGAATAATTCCGCCCTTTGGATGAAAGACTGCAAGACCTGAACCGATCTCCTCTGGGAATGAAAATAAATCTAACTCTGCGCCCAACTTACGATGATCACGTTTTTCTGCCTCTTCTAGCAGATGCAGATAAGCATCTTGTGCCTCTTGGTTTTGCCAAGCAGTTCCATAAATTCGCTGCAACATTGGATTCTTTTCAGATCCCCGCCAATATGCCCCTGCTGCTCTCATTAATTTAAAGGCAGGAATATGTTTTGTAGATGGCAGATGTGGACCACGGCATAGATCACTCCACACTGGATTTCCATCTCTGCCTAAGTTGTCATAGATCGTAAGTTCAGCACCACCGACTTCAACATTTGAACCATCTTCATTACTGCCAGATTTCAAACCAATTAATTCACACTTATACGGCTCACTCTTTAACTCAACTAATGCATCCTTCTCACTTGTTACTCGGCGACGAAAGCGTTGACCAGATTTAATAATCTTACGCATCGCACTCTCTAGCTTTTCTAGATCACTGGGCGTAAATGGATTTTTTGGATCAAAGTCATAGTAAAAGCCATCTCTTATTGGTGGGCCAATTCCTAATTTGGTCTCTGGAAATACCTCTTGTACCGCTTGAGCAAGTACATGTGCAGTTGAGTGGCGCAAAACATTTAAACCATCGGGTGAATCAATATTTACAGATTCAACTAGATCACCCTCTTTTAACTCACTCCACAGATCACGCAGTTCATTATTTATTCGGCAAACTACAACATCTGCTCTGTCTTCAAATAAGTGGGTGGGACGTTGGTCAGCAGCCACCTGCAAAGATTTGCCATCTACTGAAATCTTGATCTGCCCTGACATACCGCTAGGTTAGCAAAGCAGGCAGGAGAAGGTGAGTAATTAGCGGAGGTATTCGTACCAAATAACCAATAAGGCAAGTGATATAAATGCAATTGCCGCCAAAATCATCAGTTGGTGCTTCTTCTTAATTTTCGCTGCGCTAGCTGCTCTACTTGCTACATCCTTAGCGGTTGTCAGAGCCCGCGCTGCCCATGCAAACTCAGTTCCTAAAATTCCAAGTCCGGTAAAAATAATTAACCAGCCAGGACCTGGCGCAATTAAAGCCACTACGCCAATTAATGTAACTGCACCACCTACAACTCCAACTAATACACGCTTTACTGCTGGATTCATGGTGCAATATTACTAAACAATTGCTCACGAAACTTACTAATTAACTCATCCCCCGATGAACTCTCACCAAATAATCGATCATCAACCTTACCTACCCGCTGTATCAACCTGATTGATGAGCAGGTGTAAACCGCTGTGGCTGCTAGTAATTGCTCATAGGTAAATAGATCCTCTTTAATAGCAAACCATTTGATTAATAACTCTCTAGTTATCCCAGGCAAGCATCCCGTATTAAGCGCGGGAGTGAGCCAGCCATCATCGGTGAGGATTAATATATTAGACAAGCCGGTCTCCACAACAAAACCTTTTTCATTTACAAATATCGAATCGGTATAGCCACTCGCCTGCGCCCTTCTAAGTGCCAACATAGATTCACCGTATGAGATTGATTTAATGCCACTTAATTGCCCATTTGAAATCTTTGGTAGATCTGCCCGCATCAAGGAGATAACTTCATCACTTGGCGTTACTCGCTCTAATGTTATAAACCAATCACCCTCTGCTAAAACATTTAATCGCATTCGTGATTGGCCTTTGGTGCCAAGTAAAATTTGGCTAATTCCTAACTCGATATCAATTCTGGCTGGTAAGGTAATTAATAAACTCTTAGCTGATTTTTCAAGACGCACATAATGTCTGTTCCAAGCAACTGGCTTATCATCAATAGTTAAAATGGTCTCAAATAAACCATCCCCCCTGATCA
>CANKTS010000071.1:0-4827 GCA_947486485.1 Actinomycetota bacterium
ACACCCTTAATATTTTCAACATGATTTGCCTTAGTAATATCATCTAAAGTAATTAAGAGTTGAGACGTTGTGATTTTAAATCGATTAAACGATTGTGTGTACCTAGCCATAAGTAAGCCTTGACCAACTGAAGCTGCTGCTTGCTGGGATGTTAAATCAGTTGGTCGGGCCGATAATCCAAGGGGTGCAAGTCCTGCTGCAATCGCACCTGATGAGACGATAATTACCTCTTTGCCATCTGCTTTAAGTTTTCCAACTACATCTACTAACTTATCAATTGCTGCTGGATCTAAGTTAGCACCAGCTTGTCCGGTAAGTGTTGATGAGCCGACCTTTATAACAATTCTTTTAGTATTACTTAAATTAACGGACATCTTCATCAACTCTTGGATTTCTTGGATTTGCAGTGTTGTACTCCCATTGCATCTCAATCTCATCATCACTTAGTTGATCAATATCATCTTCTAGTAAATCCATTCGCCATGGTGTAGAAAGACGAAGATCTTCTCCTCTAGGTCCTCCGGCTAACAACTCAGCCCCTGCCTCAATACTTGGCTCCCAATCAAAGATAACCGCCTCATCTCCGATCCCAATTCTTACCTCATCCCCAGCTTTTGCACCTTTCTTAAATAACTCTTTCTCAACACCATACGAGGCAAGCCGATCTGCTAGATAACCAATTGCTTCAGCGTTTGCAAAATCTGTTTGCATAACCCAACGCTGTGGCTTATCACCAACTACATTAAATGTGCCATCATCATTTGCAGTCACAATAAAGCCAGCGTCATCAACTGCAATTGGCCTAAGTACAATCCGAGTAACTTGTTCCTCTTTTTGTGCTTTTCTAACCTTTTGAATTATCTGCGCCATTGCATAAATTAACTCCTGCATACCTTCACGGCTAGCAGCAGAGACTTGAAATACTGGAAAACCACGGGCCTCTAACGTTTTTTGCACCATATCTGCCATCGCTTTGCCATCTGGTAAATCAATCTTATTTAAGGCAATAATTCTTGGTCGATCAGATAAACCGCCATACTCTTTTAACTCCTCTTCGATAATATCAAAATCCTTAACTGGATCTCTATCACTTTCTAAGGTTGCAGAATCTAAAACATGTACTAATGCTGCGCACCTTTCTACATGCCTTAAGAACTCATGTCCTAAACCTTTGCCTTGACTCGCCCCGGGGATTAAACCTGGTACATCGGCTGCGGTAAATCTAGTTTCACCCGCCTGCACAACTCCTAAGTTTGGTACCAATGTAGTAAATGGATAATCAGCAATCTTTGGCCTAGCTGCAGACATAGCTGCAATTAATGAGGATTTACCCGCACTTGGGTAACCAACTAAACCAATATCGGCAACGCTTTTTAATTCTAGAAATAATGTCCGACCATCACCTGGCTCACCTAATAGGGCAAAGCCTGGAGCTCGTCGTTTTGAGTTAGCAAGACCAGCATTTCCTAAGCCACCCTTACCACCTTGAGCTGCCATAAATCTGGTACCAAAGCCAACTAAATCAGCAATGACATCACCATTAACATCTTTAACAACTGTGCCATTTGGAACGGAGAGAATTAAATCTTTACCTTCAGCGCCATTATTAAAATCTCCAGCACCTTTTTTACCATCAGTTGAATTACGATGTGGTGAGTGGTGAAAATCTAAAAGTGTGGTTGCATCTGGATCTACTACTAAAACAACATCTCCACCCCTGCCACCATTACCACCATCTGGGCCACCTAATGGTTTAAATTTTTCTCGGTGCACAGAGACGCAACCATCTCCACCTTTTCCAGCACTAGCATGCAGAGTTACGCGATCAACAAAGGTTGCCATGTGAACTCCTTTCGCTAAATATCTAGATCAATAAAAAATGGGCCCGCAGTTAGCGGACCCACATTAAAAATATCCGCTGGGTTTAAGAGGCCGGAACGATGTTAACTACTCGACGACCGCGAGCGCGACCGAACTCAACACTGCCACCTTCTAGCGCAAATAATGTGTCATCTTTTCCAATGCCAACATTCTTTCCTGGGTGGAAGTAGGTGCCGCGTTGGCGAACCAAAATCTCTCCACCTTTAACTACCTGTCCAGCAAAGCGTTTGATGCCAAGGTATTGAGCATTTGAGTCGCGACCATTACGTGTGGAGGAGACACCCTTTTTACTTGCCATCTGCTTTCACCTGCCTTAGTTAGTAGTTACTTGTTAATTCCAGTTATTTTAACTCTTGTTAATTGAGAACGAAATCCTTGACGACGACGATAACCAGTCTTGTTTTTGTAACGAAGAATGGCAATCTTTGGTCCTTTTTGCTCTGCTAATACCTCACCAGTTACCTTCACAGATGCCAATGCTTTTGGATCAGCTGTTACATCTGCGCCATCAACTAAAAGCACAGCTGGAAAAGTTACCGATGCGCCAACGGCAGCATCAAGACGATCAACGATAAGTGTTTCACCAACTGAAACCTTCTCTTGACGTCCGCCTGCTTTAACAATCGCGTACACCGTGTGCTCCTTCTAGTTATTAGCCTAAATCTCTTAACGATCAACTTGCAGAATCTGGCTAGGTGGATAAGGGTAGAGATTGATCTGATCTGGGTCAAATGCGAGCGATTAATTAGTTGAAATGACCCCAGTACTCACAGCCCGACGCCCTTTGCGGCGAGTAGGTGTTGATACCACTTCAATCTCTTCATCATTTGAGTCATCCTCATCCGATGATTTATCTATTGAGTTTGAACTCTGCTCAATATTTAAATCCTCATCATTATCATCTGAATCCTCATCATCATCAGCTGATGCTTTGCTAGTTTTTGCATAACGCTGCTCCATATCCTTCTCAAGTGATACCTTATTTACAGGTTCACTATGGATATGAATTCCACGTCCGCCACAACTCTCACAAGTTGTTGAGAAAGCCTCGATTAATCCCTGACCAACTCGCTTGCGAGTCATCTGCACAAGTCCAAGTGAGGTAACTTCGGCAACCTGATGTTTAGTGCGATCTCGCCCTAAGCACTCAGTTAATCTGCGCAAAACCAACTCGCGATTTGCTTCAAGTGTCATATCAATAAAGTCGATCACAATAATTCCACCCATATCCCGCAGGCGAAGCTGTCGAGCAATCTCCTCAGCAGCCTCTAGGTTATTTTTGGTAACTGTCTCCTCTAGATTTCCGCCCTTACCAATAAATTTACCGGTGTTAACATCGATAACAATCATCGCTTCGGTGCGATCAATAACTAATGAACCACCAGATGGAAGATAGACCTTGCGATCAAATGCCTTTGCAAGTTGTTCCTCAACTCGATTCTCAGCAAATACATCTCTGCTACCGCTCCATTTTTCAATTTTGCTAGCAAGCTCTGGCGCAATATGGCTGATGTAATCTTGAATATCACTCCAGGCTTTATCACCTTGAACTAACATTTTATTGAAATCCTCATTGAAGATATCGCGAATTACTCGCACAGTTAGATCTGGCTCACCATAAAGTTGTGATGGCGCAGCTGTGCTTGAGTTATTCACCTTCTTCTCAATTTCATCCCACTGCTCTTTAAGCCGAGTTACATCCCGCTCTAACTCTGCCTCTGGGGCACCTTCGGCAGCGGTGCGAATAATTACGCCAGCTTGCTCTGGAATTAAGTTTTTCAAAATAGATTTTAAACGGTTTCTCTCATTATCAGGTAGCCGTCTTGAAATTCCACTCATGCCACCACCAGGTACATAAACTAAGTAGCGACCAGGAAGTGAGATCTGACTAGTTAATCTTGCACCCTTTTGACCAATTGGATCCTTAGTTACTTGAACTAATACTGATTGACCACTCTTTAATACATGTTCAATCTTTCGTGGTTGGGTATCAGATAAGCCAAGTGCATCCCAATTAACCTCACCAGCATATAAAACTGCGTTACGACCCTTACCAATATCTACGAAGGCAGCCTCCATCGAAGGCAGCACATTTTGTACCTTACCTAGATAGACGTTACCAACATAGGAAATATTGCTATTTCTATTTACATAATGCTCAACCATTACATCATCTTCAATAATGGCAATTTGAGTTCTATCTGCAATTTGGCGAACTAACATAGATCGCTCAACCGCTTCACGCCTTGCTAAAAACTCCGACTCAGTAATTACGCTGCCGCGCTTGCGTGTGAAATCACGACGCTCTCGCCTATCACCGCGATCGCCTCGATCAAATCTGTTTCGATCACGCCTTGGAAAACTCTTACTCTCACTCCTTGGCACTCTTACCCGTGCCTCACGCACCTTAACTACAGTTGGTACGCCATCTTCTTCAATAGTTTCACCAGCTGTTACACCCTCACCCTTAGCTCGCCGCCGGCGGCGACGCTTATGGGTACCAGCCTCTGCTGTTTCACTCTCATCTAAAGTTGCTACTTGCTCACTATCTGCACCATCTGCAATCTCTTTGCCATTACGCCTGCGCCCTCTACCACCACGACGGCGGCGCCTGCGAAACTCATCACTCTCACCCTCTGAGCTTTTAACCTCATCGGTTGATTCACTCTTCTCACTCTTAACAGCTTTAATCACCTTAGGAGTTTTAGTTGCAGGAGCTGCTTGGAATAACGGAACGGGAATTGCTGCTGACTTCTTACTTGTTTTCTTCTCTTCGCCCTCTACCGCTTTTTTGGCAGCGCGTTTACGTGGTGCTTTAGGCTCATCGGCCATATAAATCAAATCCTTATCAAATCTTAATTACTGCAGTTTTGCAGTATCTCTTTCAATACTTTTTAATTAATTCCTATTAATTATGCTAAAAATATCGACGCTGTCGCGGCTGAG
>CANKTS010000072.1:0-4605 GCA_947486485.1 Actinomycetota bacterium
ATCGCTAAATACATCAGGCCAGGAATTGATCTAGATGGCAGTGGCTTATCTGCCTCAGTAAATCCTAACTTTTTATAAGCTTGCCTTGCCCTTAAATTCTCTGGCCAAACACCTAAACCTATCTTTTCCCAATTATTTTCTAAGCAAAGTGCCTCAACCCAATTAAGCATTAATTTAGGAATACCACTTGCGCGAGACTCATCCCTTATCCACCAACTAGATAGCCAGCAATCACTATTGCGATCCTTCTCTGCCCGATCTACTGCCAGTAATCCAATATCAACACCATCTGCAACCACAAAGCACCAAGTGGTATTTTTTAAACGATCACTCCACTCTGAGATTGGCTTATTAACCTCATCATCATATTTAGCACCAAAGGCATCTGGAGTATCTTTAAGGGCAGCAAGCCGAAGTGCGCGCAAACGATCGACATCATTTAAAGATGCAGTAACAATTTCAATCGACATCTAAATACTTTAGCGATTGAGCAATCTATTTAATAATCCACTCTGCTTTGGCTCATCCTTATGCCCTTGGCAGCGATCTGCCTTTGCAATCCCAGCAAGTGCCTCCTCTATATGCTCACCACACCCGGCCCAAGTTGGCTTACTACATTTTCTACAGATTACCTTCTCACACATTATTTATTCCTTTACTTTGAATTACTACGATTAGTAATGATTAATACCAAACTTGCCACTACCCCAGAGATTACCGCAGAGATTAACAAACCAGCCTTTGCTTGATTAAGCAGTAAATCTGATTGATAACTTAGGTTTGCAATCATGATGGAAACAGCAAGGCCCATCCCAGCAAAGGCAGAGCCAGCAAGAAGTTCACTCTTTTTAAGTGCCAGGCTTTGTTTAAATAACTTCACGCCCAGGAGGGTGAATAAAGTTATGCCAATTACTTTTCCAAATAATCTTGCCGCAATAATTGAGTTACCAAGAGAGGAGGAAAGCTCTAAACCATCAGTAATTGTTGGATAGATATTTGCTATCACATATATGGGCAGAATTATAAAGTTAACAAAGTTGGTAAATAACCTCTCTACTGGCACTTTGCCAATCACAGCCCCCAGTATTACTGCGCCAATACTTGCTAGGAGTTCAGTAAGTTTTAGCGCACCTGAGTACTTACCAGCTAATACCAAGATTGATAAAAGGTCATCAGCAACGGCAAGGGCTAATAAAAAGCTCTTTAACTCAACACTTACATACTTACCAAGAGCTAGTAATACCAACATAACTAAGGCGATATCAGTTGGCATAACAAGTGGCCAACCATTTGAGATTGCTGGATCTGAAGTTAGGGAGAGGAAAATGAGTGCCGGAAATACCATCCCACCTACGGCTGCAAAGCTAGGTAATAAAATCTGTTTAATATGAGCCGTTTCATTACGAAGTTGCATGCCAATTAAAAAGAAGAATGGCGCTAATACCTCACTGTGAGCAAAGGTGGCTAGGTTCATAAGAGAAGTTAAGCACATAAGTGAAATGACCCGGCATATTGCCGAGTCATCTCACCTGCCAAATCAGTATAAGAATTATGCCATATTTGTTGATTACTTTAAGTTAGAAAAACTCACTGTATGCTTGCTCTATGTCAATCACAATTCGCCCAATCACGGTAAGTGATAAGGCTAGATGGCTTGAGTTGTTTAAAGAGTACATAATCTTTTATAAATCAAAATTACCGGATGAGCAGTATGAGTTAGCCTGGCAGAGAATTAACTCAGATTTTAATATTAATGCTTTATTAGCAGAGTTAGATGGTCAGGTAGTTGGGTTTACCCACTACATATTCCGGCCTTCAACCTGGGAGGTTGAAGATTTTTGCTATCTAGAAGATCTTTATACCGACCCAAAGGTGAGAGGTAAGGGAGTTGGTAGAGCATTAATAAAAGCGGTGGAGGAGATTGCGATTGCATCTGGATCAAAGCGGCTTTACTGGACAACCGCCCCTGATAATGAAACGGCTAGAAAGCTTTATGACAAGGTTGCGATCACCGATCGGGTGCAGTACAAGATTTATCTAAACCAATAAAGTAGCATCTTTGGTGATGACACTCACATTAAAATAAATCTTTGATTAATCTATACTTACTGCATGCGAAATAAAAATACACTTATTGCAATTGCTGCTCTGATTATTGCAGCAGCTGCGCTCTTTGGCTTTAGCCAATCTACAGGTGATATGAAGATGGATCACCAAGGACATATGGGCTCATCACCTGAGAGTGAATTTAGTAGTGATGAAGTTATGTTTGCACAAATGATGATTCCACACCATCAACAAGCAGTTACTATCTCCGCCTTTGCTACTAAGAACTCAACAAATAAGGATGTTTTAAGTTTGGCTGCGCAAATATCTAGTGAACAAGCTCCTGAGATAGAAAAAATGAAGGGTTGGCTCACTACAGCAGGAGCCGCTCTAGAAATGGACCACACCATGGATATGGGTGGCATGTTAACTCAGAAAGAAATTGATCTCTTAAGTAAGGCAAAAGGAGTTAAGTTTGACCGGTTATTTCTTGCTGGCATGATTGCTCATCACCAAGGAGCTATTCAAATGGTGAAAATGATTGAAAACTCGAGTAATGATGAGGTTAAAACTTTTGGCGCCGCTGTTATTGAATCCCAGAGTAAGCAAATTACTATTATGAGTGATCTTTTAAAAAATATTAGTTAGATTATAAATTAAAAAGTTTGCAACTCTTTAATGCTACTTAAATTAGATTTCTCTTTTTAAGACGAGCGATTCTAGCCTTTGCTTCAGTCAGTGCTGGTGACTCAGAGCCTAAAACTAGAAGCAGGAACTCAAGTGATGCTTTACTAATTTTAAGCCAAATCGTAGATCGCTTTTTTAAGCCTAGAATCTTTAGCTCATTATCGCCTAAGGTAGCAATTGCAGCGTTGAGTAGAATTTTATAAAAGATTTTCTCAGTAAATTTAAATTGCGGGTTTAAAATAAAATCTACAATGCCCTTAGTATCAGCTGTAGTAGCTAAATCATTTACCCTAAAATCATCTAAAGTATCTCTTAATTCACCAAATGTGCGTGGTGGGTTACTTAATCCGAGTGGGATTGCACTTTTCGCCCACTCACCAACATAAGCATCTTTGCCTTTAGTAATTGGATAGCCAAGTGCAGTGTGAGCAGTTAAAAATGAATCGGTAAAGGCGCAGTGCACCCAGAGTAAAAATCTCATATTTTGCGCGCTGTACTGCTCAATCTCATTCTTTTTATTTTTATACTCTCCAGATACCTTAGAGTGCATCTGGTTAACTCGTGCAGCCTCTTTATTAACAATCTGTGTCGAGGCAAAGGTGGTAATCGTTACCCACCTGGTGGTGCCGGCTAAGCGGCCCATTGGATCTGCTTGATACCTAGAGTGATTTGTCACCCCAGCAAGTGGTGCTGGGTGGGTTGCCTGCATTAACAAAGCACGAATACCACCAATTAATGTGGCAACACTGCTGTGCACCTGCCAAACCGCACTATCTTCACCAAATAAGCCTTCATCATCACCCTCACTAATTTGGGCAACCCAATCTGGCCGGCCATCTTTAGCACCAGATACTTTCTGTCGAAAATTTTCCGCAAATAACTTAGCAATAAATAAATCTTTCAATTTTGGCACTGGCGTATTATTACACCTTTCATAACCAAATAAAAACTCAATAGAGTTAGCCTATAAATTGATGCGGAGCTGGTGACAGGAATCGAACCCGCCCCTTCAACTTGGTAAGAGTTGATGAGCTACCACTACTCCACACCAGCCCGCAGGCGAAGATTGGTGCATTTGTTAAGGGAAAAAATTCAATTTTAAATATCTGTGGATGAAAAAAGAACCTCGAGAAATTTTCGAGGTTCTTTAAGTCACCAGCTCCAGTCGAAATTATATTTTCGAGATTTACCAATTCTCAATTTCGGCATAAAAAGTATGCCATAAAATCAAATAACTCGGAGTAATTAATTTATTGCAGAAGATTTGCCTTATGGAAGATAAGAAAAATTGAGTAGGGACATTCCTACACTGACACTCCACTGCTAGACACGCAATGCAGGGTCCTATTTATCTGTATGACTCGACTCTAAATAAGATTTAAAAAGCCCGCACTGGCCGGACGCGGCGGGAGTCGCTCTTATTACTATTCACATTGTTGGCTCCAGTTAGGTAGCTCTGAACCCATGCGAGGGTCGCATTGATCTCAGACGAGGACCAGTAAAAGTCGGAAGCCACAAACCCTGCCGCACCTGATCCTGTGTTGATCGTTCCGCTACTGTTACACAGCGTTGCATCAGAAGTCCAAGCCTGACCTCTTGCCCACTTACACATCTGATTTGATTCATCTTTAGATGGTAAATACCAATCAGATAAATTATTTGGTCCTCTGTAAGCTCTAGAGATAGTTCCGGCTTTGCTGGCAGTAGCGTCTTGTAAAACCATAGCAAGGGTATTTCGATAGCCCCAACCAATTGCAGTTGCCGTTGCAGTCTCTGGAGCGCTGGCGTTGTTAACTACAGTGGTTGTGTTTCCAGACCAAACATAGGCAGCATCTGTCCAAGCATTGGCTCCAGTTGTAGGAGCAGCCTCTA
>CANKTS010000073.1:0-4511 GCA_947486485.1 Actinomycetota bacterium
CTTTTGAATTTCGAGCAGAACGAGAATCTGCAATCACAATACGAAAATGAGGTGTACGGATCTTGCCAAGACGCATTAACTTAATCTTTACTGACACAGAACTCCCTATAGAAAATTATTCGGCTTTATCTTTAGTAAACAGCGGGGGCGTTTACATCCAGAGCTAACCTTGCGGATAAATATTGCTATGGGTTAGAGGGTCCCACTAGCAGGAGGCTAATCTTGCCAGCCGGAGGCTACAAACCCAAATTGGCCTATATTCCCTCCTCAATCGCCCGCTTTGCTGGGTTTCCAGATCGGGATTTTTTCTTAATACTTTGATTACTTTGCTGTGGCTTTGGCATAGCGCCCATGCCAGGTATTACACCCACTCCAGATGGCATACCGCCACTTCGCATTTGCTTCATCACTTTTTGTGCTTGCGAAAATCTTTCTACTAATGAGTTGATCTCAGAGACTGCTCGGCCGCTACCTCGTGCAATACGGGATCTGCGTGAGCCATTTAATACTTTTGGATCATTACGCTCCTGTGGTGTCATTGATTCAATAATTGCTCTAGTTCTAACCAACTCTGATTCATCAAAATTTTCTAATTGTTTTTTCATGCCAGCAGCTCCTGGCAGTAATCCCATTAACTTACTCATACTCCCCATATTTTTCATTGCCTCTAATTGAGAGAGAAAATCATCAAAGGTAAAATCCTCACCCCTTACAAATTTATCCTCTAATTTTTTAGCAGCCGCCTCAGGCATTGCCAACTTTGCCTGTTCAGCAAGGGATGCCACATCTCCCATTCCTAAAATTCGTGATGCCATTCGATCTGGATAAAACAGATCAAAATCACTTACCTTCTCCCCAGTTGCTGCAAAAATAATTGGCTTACCAGTCATTGAGACAATTGATAGTGCAGCGCCACCTCTGGCATCACCATCTAACTTGGTTAATATGACCGCATCAAAACCAACACCATCTGCAAATGCTTGAGCGGTTTTAACCGCATCCTGTCCGATCATTGCATCGACCACAAAGAAGATCTCATCAGGCTTTATCGCATCTCTAACATCAGTGATCTCTTGCATTAATTCTTTATCCACACCTAATCGGCCAGCAGTATCGATAATTACAAAGTTATGTAATTTATCCTTAGCAAATTTCACACCATCTGCAGCAACTACGACTGGATCACCTACCCCATTCCCAGGCTGGGGAGCAAAAACTGGGATCTTTATTGAGTCACCAACTACCTGCAGTTGGGTAACTGCATTTGGTCGCTGCAGATCAGCTGCAACTAGTAGTGGCGTATTTCCTTGTGCCTTTAAATAATTAGCAAGCTTTCCAGCAAGTGATGTCTTACCTGCACCTTGTAAGCCTGCTAACAAAATAACAGTTGGCGCACTCTTTGCAAACCGAAGCCGTCGGGCTGACCCACCTAAAACTTGCGTTAACTCAGCATTAACTATCTCAAATATCTTCTGTGCTGGATTTGTACTTCTATTTATTTCATCTGACAGTTCTCTTGCTTTATCAAAAACTTGTTTTGAAAATTGCTCCGCAACTTCAAGGGCAACATCTGATTCAAGTAAGGCTATCTTTATCTGTGCGGTGAAGTTTGTTAGATCTGATTCAGAAACTTTACCGCGCAGGCCAGAGAAGATAGATGTAAATCTCTGACCCAACGCTTCAAACATGGAAATATCTTACATTTTATTTAGATCGCTTCTTCGCCGCTTTCTCCGGTACGAACCCGAATAACTGATTCAACGGGTGTAGCCCATACTTTGCCATCACCAATATTGCCAGTTCTAGCTGCATCAGTAATTACCTTAATCGCCTTATCTGCAATCTTGGCACTTACCAATACCTCTAATCTAATTTTAGGAATTAGGTCCACTTTATATTGGGCGCCTCGGTAAACCTCGGTTAAGCCCAATTGGCGACCAAAACCTTTTGCTTCAGAGACGGTCATGCCGGTAATTCCAGCAGCAACCAATGCCTCTTTAACATCATCAAGTTTCTGTGGTTTGATAATTGCGGTAATTAACTTCATGAACTAAAACCCCCTCTTGAACTAGATGTTAACTCATAAGCAGTCTCAGCATGTTGATCATAATCAATACCAGCAGCTTCCGACTCTGGCTTAACTCTAAAGCCAATTGTCTTTTCGATGATAAATCCGATAATTAAGGTGGCAATAAAGGAGTAGGCCATTACAAAGAAGGCACCAAATGCTTGCTTACCTAACAATACGGTTCCACCACCATAGAAGATGCCATCAAGGCCTAAGCTATTTATAGCACTGCTACCAAATAGACCGATTGATAGGCAACCCCATAATCCACCAACTAAGTGGACTCCGACAACATCTAATGAGTCATCAAAGTTAAATTTATATTTAAGACCTACTGCAAGTGCGCAAAGGATTCCGGCAATTAAACCAATTACAACTGCAGCCCAAGGAGCCACAAATGCACAGGCTGGGGTAATTGCTACTAAGCCAGCGACTGCACCAGAAGCAACACCTAGTGATGTTGGATGACCATCACGAAGTTTTTCAACTAATAACCAGCCAAGAGCGGCGGCGGCGGTTGCTACCTGTGTATTTATTAAGGCAAGAGCTGCCACACCATTTGCACCTAAGGCAGATCCGGCGTTAAAGCCAAACCAACCAAACCACAAAAGGCCTGCACCGATTAGAACTAATGGCATTGAGTGTGGCCGCATTGATTCTCTACGCCAACCAACTCGCTTACCTAAAACTATAGCTAACGCTAAACCAGCAGCACCAGCATTAATATGCACTGCAGTTCCGCCAGCAAAATCCTCAACACCACGAGCTGCTAAAAATCCTGCGCCACTTACATTGTCGCCAACCTTATTACCAAATGCGAATACCCAGTGTGCGACTGGGAAGTAAACTAAAGTTACCCAGACTCCAACAAAAACTGCCCACGCAGTAAATTTCGTACGATCGGCAATCGCGCCAGAGATAAGAGCTGGTGTGATAATTGCAAACATCAGTTGGAAGGCTGCAAATGCCAGTAATGGAATTGGGTAAACCCCACCATTATTTGTTAGCTCATTAACTGCACTACCCAATCCTGATAAAGATAGCGCGCCATACCACTGCGAATTTGCTTCATAGCCAAAGGCTAATTTGAATCCATAAATAACCCAGAGCACACTAACAATGCCAATAGTCACCATTGACATCATCATCATATTTAGAACACTCTTTGCCCGAACCATTCCGCCGTAGAAGAGGGAAAGTCCTGGCGTCATTAAAAGAACTAACGCGGTACTTGCCAATACCCATGCGGTGTCGCCGGTATTTAAAACAACATCTGTCATTTGAACTCCAATGTATTAGAAACTTGCCAGCTGGGGAGGTGCTTACTAGTTTTATATCCGATTAGAAGTGGATAGCCTCGCCGTTGAGATGGCCTAATGATGGCCAATCAGAGTTAATTTAAGTGGAGATTTATATTTCTAGCAGGTGACACTTTTACCTATTTGTTAAAAGCATGTTACCTAATTAAATAGGCTCTCAATATATGAGCCTGGCTCAAAGAGGGCTAAATCCCCGATTGCCTCACCGCTGCCCACAAACTTAATAGGCAGGCCAGTCTCTTTTTCAATCGCAAGGGCAACCCCTCCCTTAGCTGAACCATCTAATTTTGTAACAATAAATCCAGTAACGGCAACTGATTCAATAAAGCTCCTCGCTTGAGTGATTCCATTTTGCCCTGTTGTGGCATCTACTACTAGCAGAATCTCATCAACCGGTGAATGTTTCTCAATTACCCGAATTACTTTCCCTAACTCATCCATTAAATCTTGCTTAGTATGTAATCTGCCAGCGGTATCAATAATTAAGTAATTAAACTTATCTTGCTTTGCATTTGATATCGCAGAGAATGCAACCGATGCTGGATCACTATTTACCGCACCTTTTACTACCGTAATACTAATTCGCTCTGCCCAAGTTTGTAGTTGCTCAGTTGCTGCGGCTCTAAATGTATCGGCAGCCGCAAGTAAGACAGAGTTTCCCTCACCTTTTAATTTATTAGCTAATTTTGCAACAGATGTAGTCTTCCCAGTTCCATTTACCCCGACAACAAGTATTGTAGTAACTCGATCAGGAGCCATAACTAAGTTTCGATTCTTCTGACTTAGCCAACTACTTACCTGCCTTGTAATTGCCTCTTTGGCATCATCAGGTTTAGTACTCTTGGCTTGATCTATTAATTGATCAACTAACTTAACTCCTAGATCTGATGAGATTAAATTAGAGCGAATTTGCTCCCATTCATCTGAGGTGACTGAGCCGGATTTGAGTGCGGTAAACAGGCGCTTGAATAAACTCATCTACTATTTAAGAAACGGCATCGACTTCGCGGATGCGCTGTGAAATAACCTCGCTAACTCCATCACCACGCATAGTCACGCCATAGAGTGAATCAGCAATCTCCATTGTTCGTTTTTGGTGGGTAATAATAATTAATTGAGATTTC
>CANKTS010000074.1:0-4489 GCA_947486485.1 Actinomycetota bacterium
GCAGATGCCTGTGAAATAACCGCATTAGATCAAGCAAAGTTAGATGGCTGCCAGGTCTTAGTAGCAGCAACTGGTGATGACAAGGTTAATTTGGTTACCTCCCTACTTGGAAAGACTGAGTATGGAGTACCACGGGTAGTAGCCCGAGTAAATCATCCAAAAAATGAGTGGATGTTTGACTCTGCCTGGGGAGTTGATGTTGCAGTATCTACGCCAAGAATTATCTCTGCCTTAGTTGAAGAGGCGGTAAGTGTTGGTGATGTGGTGAGATTATTTTCATTCCGCAGAGGTGAGGCCAATTTAGTTGAGATCACCTTGCCAGATAATGCTGCCTGTTGTGGCAAAACTGTTAGCGAGGTGGAACTACCTATCAATGCCTCTCTAGCTGCGATTGTGCGCGATGGCCATGTGATTACACCAAAGGATCATGATGTATTTACAGCGGGAGATGAGCTGCTATTTGTAGCTTCAGCTGCTGCTGAAGAGCAATTAAAATCCTGTTTTATCTAATTAACTTTAGTAGTTGGTGTATTCCTTAGTATTTGCCATGTTCCCCAAGCGGTTGCAATAAATAATGGGTAGCCCATAATTAATCGAGCCGTACCTAGCGCATTAATATTTCCACTTTTATATAGCGGGTATTGCACAAGAAGGCGTGCAGCAAACATAGCTACCCAGAGCCAACCAGCCATTACATAAGCTCTTACCCGGGCTGGATCTTTTCGCCACATCAAGTTCTCACCTAAAATTGGCCCCAGCATAATTCCCAAAATTGGCCACTTAATTAAATTAGTAATTGTATATAACAGGCCATAGCCAGCATTAATATAAAGACCAGGTAAATAGAAATCTGCAGCACTTCCACTTCGCTTGGAGATAAAGGCGCAAAAAGCTACCCCAACTAAACCAGAGAATGCGTGTTGAATCGTCTGCCGTTTTACCAGTCTTAGTACTGTTAAAACTACCGATAAGGACACTGCTGAATAAATTGCCGGGTTAATATCTTTACCAGATAAATTAAATACTAATAAAAATACTAATGATGGTAGGCCGGAATCAATTAAGCCACGTTTGCCACCAAGTGCTGTTAAAACTTTATCTTTATCTTCACTATCACTTTGCATACTCATGCCCCAGTTGATCCAAATCCACCAGTTGCTCGCTGCGATCCTGGTAACTGAGTAACCTCAACAAACTCTGCTCGCTCTACCTGCTGGACTACTAACTGCGCAATCCGATCTCCCTTTTTAAATGATACCGATTCAGTTAGATCATGATTAATTAAAATAACCTGCAGCTCTCCCCGAAACCCAGCATCAATTGTGCCTGGGGTATTGACCATAGAGATGCCATGTTTTATTGCCAGTCCAGATCTGGGATGAACTAATGCCACATATCCATTAGGCAATGCGATGCTGATGCCAGTTGGTACTAACATCCGCTCCCCTGGTTTAATTGTGAAATCAATTCGAGTAGCAAGATCAGCCCCAGCATCTCCACCTTTTGCATAGGCAGGCATTGGTACTGATGGATCTAGCCGCTTAATTAATACCTCGGTCATGGATTTATATCAAAGTCTGGATCAACAAATGCCATTAGCTCTGGATGTGAGGTTAGATGATCCTTATATTGCTGAGTTAAATTCTTAATAAAGTGCTCCATTGGTACTGAAATAAATAGTGCAGCCGCCATCACTGCAATCTCACCGGTTGGTGAATCTAATCTACCCACCGCTTGAGTGTAGATCTTTCTCCCAGATTGCCCAGTTATATGAGCATCAATATAAAGTGTTCGCCCCATTGGCACCGGCATTAAGAAATCAGTCTCAAGTCTGCCAGTAACTGCAGGAGTTCTAATTAACCACATTAACTTACCTAATGCTTCATCAAAGGCGAGCGACAGTAGTCCGCCATGAGCAAGACCAGGTGCACCTTGATGATTTTCGGTAACGGTAAAATTTCCAGTCAAATCTAAATTTTCACCAGCAACAGCGGTGAAGTGCAGACCTGTTGGATGTAGATCACCACAACCAAAGCAATGACCAAAGTGTGATGGAATTTTAGAACCAAGTGCTGGTGCCTTAGCGTGACGTGTGGGCATTACCGCATCAGCAGGTGGTGTGGTGGATGGGATGCGACTCATTAGCAAAGCGTATCCTTATCCCTATGGCAAGATCTAATTCCAAATCTGAGTTTGCCGAACGGATAAGTTGGCCATTTTGGCTATGGTTGCTATCACTTTTAATGACTGCTTCGATCTATTTAACAATATGGGCACCCTTTGGCAATAGGAGTGCGATCATTACTTCACTTATCACCGGCGCAGCATTTATATACTTCTCTCAAAAGTCCAAGCTTGAGATAGTGGTGATAAATAACTGGCTCTATGTTGGCGAAGCAATGATTGAGAAAAAATATATCAGCCGAGTAAGTATTTTAAATCATGATAAATTTCTTCAAATTCGTGGGCCACAGGCAGATCCTGCTTGCTTTAATGCAACTAGGTTTTGGGTTTCAACTGGAGTAATGGTTGAATTAAAAGATAGAAATGATCCAACTCCCTATTGGTTAATCTCAAGCAGGCATGCCAGAGCGTTAGCAGCAGCCCTTAATTAGTCGCAATCTTGGCAAACAGCCTTTACGCCTTCACCGCGCGCTTTTTGATTAATATGCTTAACTAAGAAACATTTGCCACAGGTGAACTCATCCTCCTGCTTTGGTACAACCTTCACACTTAACTCTTCGCCAGAAAGATCAGCACCTGGTAACTCTAAACTTTCGGCAGCCTCTGCCTCATCAATATCTACTTGGCCAGATTGGGCGTCAGCACGCTGCGCCTTTAACTCTTCAAGTGATTCCTCATGTAACTCTTCATCGGTTTTTCGGGGGGTGTCGTAATCAGTAGCCATAACCACCTCCTCTTAATAAGTAAAAAATCTTTTCTCGGAGTATTAATTACCCCAACGGGCGGATAATCCCCTAAAAGCGATAGATGTACCTAATCAACAGTAGGCGTGTCGGAATTATTCCTTACCTAACTGATCAGTACGACGCTCAGCCTGTTCTTTACGCCACTTTGCAATCTCGCCATGATTTCCAGAGAGTAAAACTTCTGGAACCTCTAAGCCTCGCCAGAGAGCTGGCTTTGTGAAATTCGGATACTCAACTAATAGATCCTCACTACTTCCAATAATTGAGTGTGACTCCTCTTTTAATGACTCTGGATTTCCTAATACCCCAGGTAATAATCTTGCAGTTGCTTCAATAATTACCATTGCAGCTACCTCGCCACCACCTAAAACATAATCACCAATAGAGATTTCATGTACTTTAAAATTTGATTTACCTGCATAGTACTGTCCAACCCGAGCATCAATTCCTTCATACCTACCACAAGCAAAAATTATCTGTTTACATTTAGCAAACTGAGCTGCCATCACCTGATCAAACTTCTTACCTGCAGGGGTTAAAATTATTAGATCAATCTGATCTGAATCATTGCTAATTTGATCAATTGCATCCCCCCATGGGGCAGGTGACATAACCATGCCAGCACCGCCACCATATGGCGTGTCATCTACTGAGTGGTGAACATCCTTTGTTTGATCCCGTAGATCATGGATATTTATAGAGATTAATCCTTTTTCTATCGCTTTACCGAGCAGAGATAACTTAAGTGGGGCTAAGTACTCTGGAAAGATTGAGATTAGATCAAAGCGCAACATCTAGTAATCCCTCCGGTGGATCAATCACAATCTTCTTTTGATCTACATCGATTGAGATAATTATCTGCTTTACCATTGGCACTAATACCTCTTTGCCATCTTTATCTATAGAAAGTAAATCCTGCCCAGGTAGTTTAACAATCTCACCCACCACCCCGATTAACTCACCAGATAAGAGATAAACCTGTGAGCCAATTAATTGCTGGTAGTGATACTCACCCGGTGCTAGCGAATTAAAATCAACCTCGGCAGAGATTAATTGGTCGCGTAGCTCCTCAATTTGATTGCGATCGGTAATGCCGTTAAAGGTAAGAAGTAGTACTTGATTGTGCCAACGAGCTGATTTGATTATTAGTTGCTGACCATTATCGAGGGTTAATTTATTACCAACTGCAAATCTTAGATCTGCATCATCGGTGCGAACCTCAATTGTTGCTTCACCTAAAACACCATGTGCGCGGCCGATGCGACCTACGACAAGTTGCAAAATTATCGAACCTCGTCTGCCTCGATTAGATCAACCCGAACTGAGCGACCAGCAATTGCGCTGACCACGGTGCGAAGTGCTTTTGCAGTGCGACCATTGCGGCCAATTACCTTGCCAATATCCTCTGGGTGAACACGAACCTCTAAAGTTGTACCACCGCGAGAAGTTTTCTCAGTAATTACAACCTCAGCTGGGTTATCGACAATACCTTTTACTAAATGCTCTAGCGCTTCATCAATCATTATTAACCTTTTGTTGGTGCGTCAGCTTTTGCCTCA
>CANKTS010000075.1:0-4468 GCA_947486485.1 Actinomycetota bacterium
CTCAGAGACTGGTTGACCAGAGGCTGGACCATCAACACGTATTGTTATTCCGTAACCAGGGCTGGTACTTGCCATTTAAACAACACCATATAGTCGGTCACCAGCATCGCCAAGACCTGGAACGATGTAACCCTTTTCATTTAACCGCTCATCTAATGCGCCAGTTACCAATTTCAATTGTAATTTTGTAGAAGCAAATGCTTTTTCTAATACTGCAATACCTTCAGGGGCGGCCAAGATACAAATAGCGGTTATATCAGTTGCACCCTTTGCTGCTAAGAATTCAATTGCTGAAACTAATGTGCCACCGGTTGCAAGCATCGGATCTAAGATATAACACTGACGATCTGTTAAATCCTCCGGCAATCTATTTGCATATGTGGTTGCCTTTAAAGTTTTTTCATCTCGCACCATGCCAAGAAAACCAATCTCAGCTGTTGGTATAAGACGTGACATTCCTTCTAACATGCCAAGACCTGCTCGCAGGATTGGGACTACAACCGGCTTAGGCTTTGTTAGGTGTGCACCTTGCGCCATAGCAACTGGTGTCTTCACAGTAACCGCTTCAGTTTTAACCTCACGCATTGCTTCATAGGCAAGTAAGGTGACAATCTCTTCAGTTAAGCGTCTAAATGTTGGTGAATCAGTTTTCTCATCACGCAGCACCGTTAGCTTGTGAGTTATCAGCGGGTGGTCTGCAATATGAATTTTCACATAATTACTCTACAAGCCTATGGGCTTACTACCAATTAACGGAGAAAAAAGGGAGAATAAGAGCGGTAGCACTTGAGCACAAAATCGGTGAAAGGGTGTGATCTAAATGTCAGTAGATTTTGGTTGCATCGCCTGGCATGAGGATGGCAGATGGAACGCAGCCCTTTTAAGCTCCACTCGAGATATCGGATCTGTTATTGATTCACTTAAAGCCCAACAAACAAATGGTGGTGCAATTGCACTTATTGCAATTGAGGATGAGTTTGTAATTATTGCTCGCATGTTAGGAGATCAGATGCAGATGATGATCTCAGATGTTACATACGCATTAGATTATGAAGTTGCTGCTGAATTAATTGAGGTGCTAGATCTTGAGTTTCCAGAGGATGAGGACGAATCACAACCAGGTGGAGATCTAGATTTGTTAAATGATTTAGGGGTTAGTCAGATGGAACTATTAACAATTTTAGATGATCCTGAACTTTATCCAGATGAACAACTTGAGGCATTAGCAAACCGATTAGGTTTTGGCGATCAATTTAATCAGGTGATTGAAAGTAATTAGTGGATTACAATTTAATAATGCAGGCGGCATTATCTCTTGCCAAAGTTGCTGGTGATAGTGGGGATGTGCCAGTTGGTGCAATTGTGGTAAATGAAGCTGGTGAAATATTAGGTAGTGGCCAAAACTTACGTGAGAAAAATAATGATCCATCTGCTCATGCTGAGATTGTGGCAATGCGCCAAGCGGCAGAAAAGATTGGTAGCTGGCGGCTTGATGATTTAACTATGGTGGTAACCCTAGAGCCATGTGCAATGTGTGCTGGTGCGATCTCCCAATCTAGATTTAAGCGATTAGTTTTTGGCACTTGGGATGAGAAGGCTGGTGCGGTTGGTTCGGTCTGGGATCTAGTAAGAGATGGGCGGTCTTTAAATAAAGTTGAGGTAGTAAGTGGGGTGATGGAGCAGGAGTGTGGGCAGGTATTAAAAAGTTTTTTTAGTAGTAAACGCTAAATTACAATTTCATAAGATGGATTTAAAATAATTAGTTGACCATTATTTTCACCCACCATACCTTCAGCGCGAAGTTGGGCGCCCACCTCAAGCCCAGTTATCTCACGCCGGCCTAAAAATTGCAGAGTAACTCCACCAGTTTCATCCCACACCTCAACCTCAACAAAGGGTGTTGAATCAGAAGGGGCTGATTTAATTGAGTTAACCCGGCCTTGAACATGTGCTCGCTTGCGCCAAGTTATATTTCCAATAGGCAAAATATTTTCAGCGTAATGACTTACTACTTCACTCTTATTATCTGCTGCCTTAGTAACAGGTTTAGTAAAGGAGCTTTGCGCCCTTGCTGGTGTAGTTTTTTTGATCTCAACTTTATTTTTAGGTTGCGATAGTGCGCCGTGGCCTGAAATAATTTTTTCAACATCAAATGGCACAATCGTTGCTACTACTCGTTCAAGTTGTGAAATAGGCCTAGCAATATCTTCAGCTGTTTGATCATGTAGTAGCCAACCTAAGAACTTTGAGTAAGCACGTCGTGGCAATAAAAGTGTTAACTCAACATCGGCAGAGGCGGTAGCCCTGACCGCATAATCCACCGCTGCATTGGCAAGACGGCGATCTGGACAATCAATTAACTCAAGTGGCACATCAGAGCACGCCTCATTTTTTGCCCACTCTTTACTAATTGCCTCAGCCCGGCGGTCATCAATTACAAAGTGAACAGCAGAGAGGTTTCTTGGGTTTAAAGATCTGGCATATCTAATCGCACCAATTGTTGCTAGATCAAAGCTATCAATTAGTACCGTTACATCATGCCTAGTAATTGAGGTAGCACGAGAGTTTTGGACTGTAATATTTAAAGCTTTCTGTTCTTGAGTGTATTGCCCGCGAAGACGTAAGAAAAGGTAAACCAGGATTGGGGTAATTACTACAACTATCCAAGCACCCTCAGTAAATTTAACAACTGCAAAGATAATTACAACAACTAGTGAGATTAATCCGGATAAGCCATTAATTACAAACTTAGCCTTCCACCAACCCTCCTTATGAGTTTTTGCATGTTTTGCCATACCAAAACCAGTTAAGGTAAAAGCAGTAAATACACCAAGTGCATAAAAGGCTACTAAGTGTTCAACTGAGGCACCAGTTCCAACAACTAATACCATTGCAAATACTGTTAATAACAAAATACCGTTTGAGAAATTAAGCCTATGTCCACGTTTGGTAAGCCAATTTGGTAGGTACCCATCATTTGCCACAAAGTTAACTAAGATTGGAAAGGCGCTATAAGTGGTATTTGCACCAGCAAATAAAATCAACATTGTTGCCGCTTGAACCAAGATAAAGAAAGCATTACCAAAAGTACTATCTCCTAAAATAGCTTTTGCTATTTGTGAGATTACTGTAGGGGTTCCAGATTCATATGGCATCGCGTAAATCTTGTGGGCAAAGTATGAAACACCTAAAACTAGTGATCCTAAAATACAGCTCATAATTACTAAAGTTCTACGGGCATTAACATGTTCTGGAGTTTTAAATAATGCAACCCCATCTGAGATTGCTTCAAGGCCGGTAAGGGAGGATCCACCATTTGCAAAGGCGCGAAGCAAAATAAAAATTGCTGCAAAACTTAACAGTCCCTGTGCCTCACCGATTGGCACTGCCCCTGGTTGATTAACCTCTAATACTGCAAGTCCACCAGTTAACTCACGATAAATTCCAATAATAAATACCATCGCCATAGAGCCAACGAAAAGATAGGTTGGCAAAGCAAATGCCTTACCCGCTTCTTTTACTCCTCGTAAATTGCCATAAGTTAAAAGCAATATCACCGCTAGGGTCATATGGATTTTCCAAGGGTCAAGCTCTGGGAAGGTGGAAATAATCGCAGCAACCCCTGCTGCTGATTGAATTGCCAGAGTTACGATGTAATCCAGCATTAAAGCAACCGCTGCAACCTGGGCAACTACGGGTCCAAAGTTATCTCTCGATACGTTATATGCCCCACCAACTTTGGTATATACCGAAATTACATTCCGATATGACAAGGTTACAATTGTTAAAATTATTAAAATAATCGCTGTCATTGGCATTAACATCGCAAAGGCGGCAATTCCAAAAGCTGGAACTAGTGCTAAGAGAATCTGTTCTGATCCATAAGCAGAGGATGAAATGCAATCTGAGGATAAAATCCCTAATGCGTAACGCTTACCTAATCTTTGATGGCTTAGTGTGTGACGATTTAAAGGATTGCCCAAAAATTTGCGTTTAATCTTGTATGAAAGGGGATCTTTAAGGTGAGCATGTTCAGCAAGCGCCTTTGGCTCTGGCGCGTTATCACTCCATGACTTAGGCAATTAAAAACACACTCCAATGAGAAGTTAGGTATTAAGTATACGCCTGTTTTTAAGCACTATTTTTTAAGCACGCGCCATGGCCGTATGCTTATCTTTATGCAGTTAAAGACGCAGCTTTATATTGATGGCAAATGGATTAATGGCACCTCCACTATGCCAGTTACTGATCCAAGTGATGAATCGGTAATTGCTAATGTGCAGGTGGCATCAGATAAAGAGTGCGCAATGGCTGTAGATGCAGCAGCAAAAGCATTTAAATCTTGGTCAAAGACCGCACCTCGTGTTCGCGCTGAAATATTGCGTAAAGCATTTGAAATCATGATTGCTGAATCTGACCGACTTGCCGAAATTATCTCTAAAGAAAATGGCAAAGTTTTAAGTGATGC
>CANKTS010000076.1:0-4452 GCA_947486485.1 Actinomycetota bacterium
CAAGCAAAATCTGGTGTTTTGCCAGAAGAATTACCATTTGAAATGTATTGCCACTCACTATCTGATCCATCGGTTCTCTCTCCTGAATTAGGTCAAAATGGCTATCACACCTTAACTTTATTTGGCATCCATACCCCTGCTAATTTATTTGATGAAAATGCTGAACAAATTAAGCAATTAGCAAAAGAGAGGGCTCTGCTAGCAATAAATAAGTATTTGCTTGAGCCAATTGAAGATTGTTTAGCACGTGATTCTAATGGCGATCTTTGTATAGAGGTTAAGTCTCCACTTGATTTAGAAAAAGAGATTGCATTACCCCGTGGAAATATATTTCATAAAGATCTTTCATTTCCATTTAAGGAGGATGATTCAAGTATGAAATGGGGCGTTGAAACTAACCACCCAAGAGTATTTCTATGCGGTGCAGGTGCTATCCGTGGTGGTGGTGTAAGTGGGATTGCAGGTCATAATGCTGCAATGGCAGTTTTAGAATTAAGCTAAGAAATTACCAAACTGCCAAGGATCAGTCTCATCATATTTACGATTATTCCAACCCTTATATAAATCATTACGATGCATAAGTGGATCCCAATCTGCTGGCTCTGAGTAGTATCCACCCCAGTATTTTTCAGCAAATCCTAAAACTTCCCGCCATGGCAGATCATCGGGTACGCGGTAGCCAGCATTTGGATTTGCCATCGCCCATGCAACTGCGGCATAAACCGCACTTGCTACCTGCACAGTTGTAGCAGATTGTTTTGGAATTAATTTTCTTGAGTCATGAATGCTAAGTAATGATCCAGTCCACCAAGACTTATAAGGATGTCCCATCAGTAATACCCCAAGTCGATCTTCGCCATCAATAATCTCTTCATTCATTATTCTCTGATTTGGAGTGATACTCCACTGCTGCATCTCCAGTTCGCGCATTGATGCGATTGCAGCATCTGTTGGACAGTATGCGTAGTGAACTGTTGGTCGGTAGATAGCTTTATCATCCTGCCAAACAGTTAGGTGATCACTAATTGTAAAAGCCTCACCATGGCGAACTAACATGCCAGTTGTCTCCATCTTTGGTACCCAAGACCTAACCCAAGTTGTTGCCCCTGGTTGGGCTATACAGATTTGATTCTTTGGCCCACTCTCATGCTGATAAGCATTAACAGGCAGAGTCTTTTCATGTGTTCCCCAACCAAGCTCTGCCGGAGCAATTCCCTCTTCATAAAATCCTTCAACCGACCAAGTATTAACAAACTCATTTAGCAACTTTGGCTTATCAGAAACTTGGGTATCTCGCTCTGCAATATGAATAACTTTAACTCCAAGTTTTTGCGCCAGTACTGGAAAATTTTCAACTGCAAGCACCTCTGAAACACCTGATGCAGCTTTACCATCTTTTATAGCACGAGTGGCAATATCAAATAATGATTTTTTAGTTAAGTGTGAAACTAAACCAGGGTTAGCGCCATGCTCAACAATTGCAGTAGGTCCCTTACCACCCCAAGTATCAGTTAATTTGCGTAATTTCATATGCCGCCAATAAAGTGTGCGCTCAGTTGGGTTTTTAGATACAGCTGCTGAGTATGGATCCCACTCTTCAAGTGAGGTATTTAGATAAATAACACCATGATCATGCGCCCATTCAATAATTTCATTCGCATCTATATTCCATGCTAAATCTAAAAGAAAATCCCCAGCTGATACAAATTTAGATAAAAATTGATCCATGTTTTCACGGGTGAGTTGATCCTGCACATATGTTGCTCCTTGCGCAATTACCTCTGAAACCCGATGGCGATTATCACGCATATCTACAATCGTGATCTGTTTGGCATCTACTAAATGCTCAACTAAAAGTGGAAGTACACATTGTGAAACTGAACCTGCACCTAAAACCAGAACTCGATTCTTAAAGCGTGCTGCCAATTAGGACCTCCTTTGTTCTTGCTAAGTGATTTAACCAGTGAAGATTAACCTAATTTTTTCAGCAGTTTTACCGCCAGAGCAGCAGACCAGATTTACTTCGCTTAGCCTCATACATCGCAGTATCTGCCCGCCTTAGAAACTCTGCAAAATCATGATCACCATCTATTGGCGCAAAGCCAATACTGACATCTATCTTGACCTGCTTTTGTGGCAGCGATAGTGGGTAGCTAAGGGTTGCCCTAATGGCCTGAGCCAATTCAGTAGCCTCTGCTTCAGATAATTGAGCAAATACGCCAAACTCATCCCCACCTAATCTTGCTATCTGCGCCCCAACTGGCAGCGCTCTACTAAATCTAATTGCCACCTGTTTGAGTATCTGATCACCAGCCTCATGCCCTAAGTTGTCATTTATATCTTTAAAGCCATCTAAATCTAAAAGGAATATATAACCACTTTTAATTTGTGCAAGTTGTATTAAAAAATTACGACGATTTGCCAGTCCAGTTAGTTCATCAGTTCTTGCCAAGACTCGCTCTGAAACAGCGGTATTAGCCTCCTTAAGTGCAATACTCATTCGGATAAAAGCAAGTGCAATAGTGATAAAGCCTGGTAATAAAATAAAATTTGGAAAGTAGCCAGGTTTAAGGGCAGCAATACCTAATAAACAACTACTGGCAACTAATGCAATAGTTGCCGCATATGAGGATATTTTTTCAAAGTGCCTCACCTCACCCCCTGGATAAGAAAGGGATAGTGAAATTAGAAGTAAGCCAGTAATCCAGCCATCATCGGTTATTGAGCCAAACTCATACCTACCATTTAATGATAGCCAAATAAATAGTAGATCAGAGAGGGCAAAGGCAATTAAACCTGAAACTAAGATTAACAATCGCTTACTTATCGGGTTAAGCAGTGCATAAACAAGTGCCATTGCTAAAATAACTATGTCACCAACTGGATAAAGAATTGATATAAAAACAGTAAAGGGGGAGCCATCAAACTCAACCATTGCTGGTTTAAGTAAGAAAGCAGTTAGCACACTAGTAAAACCAACAGCAATAATTACAGAATCAAGTAGCTCTAACGCCGAAATTTTAATTCGTTGCGTAAAGCAGCGAATTATTCCTAAAAAAATTAATGGATAAAAAAAAGAGTAAAAGAGATCTGGGATTATCTCTGGGATATTAATCTCAAAGAATGAGTTCCAGGTAGAGATAAAAGAGCCCATACTCCAGATTAGGCAAGCCAAACCAATTGTTATAGCAGCCAGACGATCTGTAATAATTGGGGCATTAAATGCAATAACTGCAGAAAGTAATCCAGCTACATTAAAAATAATTAGATCGATCAATATGCCAGGCTCAGGAAAAATCCAACTTATTGTCAGGTGAGTCACAAGGATTACACTGGCAATCCACTTTAAGGTGGCGTACTGTTTGATCACTAGCAAATAGTAAAATACAAATGCAATGTAGAAAAGTAGTTTGCGAAAGGTTTATGAACTCATTATCAAGGCGGGACTTTATTTGTGGCAGCGCAGCGGTTGCCGTGCTAGGCGCAGTGCCTGCAGTTGCCGCTAGCGGGATAAAAACTTTAGCTAATGGTAAAACAGAGGTTAATTTGGCGAGTAATACCGCACTTGGCTCAGTTGGCGGTGTGGTTGAATTAAATATTAAGAAGTATGGAAAAGTTGCGGTAGTTCGCACCTCTAAATCGGTCAAAGGATTTTCAGTACTGAACTTATCCTGCCCACATGCTGGTGTGATCGTGAAACAAAACTCTGCTGGCTGGGTTTGCTCTGCTCCACCAGGTCATGGTTCCGAGTTTGCATTAAACGGTGCGCTAAAGGTTGGGCCAGCTAATACAGCACTGAAGGCAATTAAATTTACTGCAACAACAAAGGCTGTAACAATCGCATAATCGCGGTCACTACAGCCTTGTTATTAATCTTTAGTACTTAGGATTGCACTTATCTTTAACAGTTGATTTAATCATTAACATTAATGTGAATGTATTTTTAAACTCTTCTAGCGCTGGATCAATAGAATCTACAACAGATTGAATTGCAGACTTGCTTGAATCAAATGTAGAGATTTTTGCGGCAAGTGAAGCAGATAATGCAGTGTACTTACCCTTAAGAGATTCACTGGAAGTTTTTACAGCTGCTGAAGTAAGAGAGGCTATCTGAGCATTAGCACTTGTTAAAACCTTTACTGGAGCTGGCATCTGACCAATTTTTGGATTTGAATTACTTGGGTTGTAAACACTCCAAAATTTAGTTGCACCAATATTTGCAGCAGTTGGTGCTTTATTTGCACCCGCTTTTACTGCGGCGTAATAGGTAGAGCCGTAATAAACCACATCACCTTTTTTATAAGTAATCAATGCATCCCAAATAATTAAATCTCTAAGGGCTGCACCAACTGGCTCAATTTTTACCATCCTATCCAACTCAGCCACACGTATGGCATCTGTTGCCTCTTTAAATCCTGCAACAAAATCAGTATTTAACTCGATACAACCATC
>CANKTS010000077.1:0-4450 GCA_947486485.1 Actinomycetota bacterium
GCCTTAGTTGCAAGTATGTTTGGGGATTGGACCGGCATACCAACTGGCTCTGCTGGTGTAGTTGATAAAGATATTTCACAAAGGATGAGGAGTAATTAGTGAAGACCATAGATAAATTACTTTCTGAAAAAATGATGACCTTGGTTAGGGCTAACTCCCAAAATGAAGGCCAAATGATGGCTGATGCATTGGTAGCAGCAGGGGTTAAGGTAATTGAAATAACCCTAACAACTCCTGGCGCACTAAAAATTATTGAAAAGCTTTTAAAAAATAAAGACTTATTAGTTGGTGCGGGTACAGTTCGAACTGTTAAAGATGTGAAAAAGGTAGAAGCTATTGGAGTTTCTTTTATCGTCTCACCTGACACAAATGAGGATGTAATTGCTGCAACAAAGAAATTAAAATTGGTATCAATGCCAGGTGTCTCAACCGCAACTGAGGTCGCAATTGCCGAGGAGAGTGGTGCTGATATTTTGAAGTTATTTCCAGCGGCAATTTTAGGCCCCTCTCATTTAAAGATGCTCCGCGAGCCATTTCCAAATAACCGCTGGTGTCCAACCGCTGGCATTACCTTAGAATCGATTCCAAAGTGGTTTGAGGCTGGTGCAGATCTTGTTGGCCTAGGTGGCCCGCTTACTAAAGATGGTGTTAGCGGAGTTGGCAAAAATGTTTTAGCTTTTCGTAATGCAATTAATGAGGCTAGTAAGGTAGTTTATCGACATGAAATTAGCCAGTAAACATATATTTGTAACAGGTGGCGCCAAGGGTATTGGTGAAGCCATTGTTAGAGATGCAGCGACTGAAGGTGCATCTGTTTCCTTCATTGATATTGATGTAGCAGCAGGTGAAAGATTAGCCTCTGAACTTAGCAAGTTGGGTCAAAAAGTTATCTTTGTTAAGGCTAATGTAGCTAACTTTGAAGAGCTCAAATCAGCCTTTAATGAAGCTGTGAGTAAATTTGGTGAGGTAACTGGTGTTGTTAATAATGCTGGGGTTAACTCACACGCTGATCCTGTAACTATGACAGATAAAGAGTGGGATGATTTTTTTGCTATTGATATGAAACCAGTATGGCTTACTGCCAAGTTAGCACTTCCTGCTATGCGCAAAGTGAAAGGTGGCTCAATTGTTAACATCTGCTCAATTCATGGCCGCCTTACCTATCCAGGATTTTTTCCATATGGCGCAGCAAAATCTGCAGTACTTGGTTTGACTAGAAACCTGGCATTAGATGAGGGTAAGTTTGAAATTAGAGTAAACGCAGTATCACCTGGATACATACTTACAGATTTAACAAAAAATTGGCTAAAGGGTGAGGCTGGCAGAAAAGAGCGAGCAGAATCTATACAACCATTAGGGCGAATGGGTGAGCCATCTGAGGTAGCAAAGGTTGTTACATTCTTACTTTCAGATAAATCAACCTATGTAAGTGGCTCTGACTGGGCAGTAGATGGTGGATTAGGGGCAAGAAGCGCATGATATTAAAGGGTGAGCATTTATTTGTTACAGGAGGCGCAGCTGGAATTGGTGAGGCAATTGTTTTAGGCGCAGTAAAAGAGGGCGCTAAGGTTTCATTTGTTGATATTGATGATGCGAAAGCAAATGCGCTAGTTGAGAAATTAACCAAAGAGGGGCATCAGGTTCAATATGCAAAGGCAGATGTTTCAAAGTTTGAAACCTTTAAGGCAGGTTATGACAAATTAGTAGCAAACTTTGGCCCAGTAACTGTTGCAGTATCAAATGCTGGTAGAAACTCCTACGCTGATGCTGTTGAGTATGCCGAACAAGAGTGGAATGATTTTTTTGCACTAGATCTTAAATCTAGTTGGTATCTAGCAAAGTTATGCTTACCAGAGATGAGAAAAGCAATGTATGGGTCAATTGTTAATATCTCCTCCATTCATGGCCGGATGTCTCGGCCAAACTTTTTTCCATACTCTGCGGCAAAGGGCGGCATTATTGGATTATCTAGAAACTTAGCTTTAGATGAAGGCAAGTATGGAATTAGATTCAACTCAGTATCTCCTGGAACGACTGCAACCCCACTCTTAAAGAGTTATATGGAGAAGTTTCCAGATGAGAAGGCGCACTCACTTTCTGTTGCGCCAAATGCAAGATTTGGATCCCCTGAGGAGATTGCAAATGTAATCCTCTTTACGTTATCAAAAGATGCTTCTTTTATTACGGGCGCAGATCTTATGGTTGATGGCGCACTCCACGCCCGGTATGCCTAAATTAGCTTTAAATTATAAATCCGATTTGCAGTACCAGCCCAAAAATCATTTTTTTCACTAATCGAGAATGATTTAGTGAACTCCTCTATTAAATCTACTGTTTGACGGTAGGTGGCAGCGAGTAAACAAACTGGCCAATCAGAGCCAAACATCATACGTTTTGGCGTGAATGATTTGGTGATGTGCTCAAGGTATGGCGAAAAATCACTTTGCTTCCAATTTTTCCAATCAGCCTCGGTAAATAAGCCAGATACCTTAACTACTACATTCTCAAAGCTGGCTAATTCAGTGATCTGATCAGCCCATGGTTGCATCTCAAGCTTTGCTATATATGGCTTTGAAATATGATCGAGTACAAACTTTGTATCTGGGCAAGCTTTTACTAAATTAATTGCTGCTCGCATATGTGGAGTTTTTGTTAATAGGTCATAAACCAAACCACGCCTGCCAAGCTCTTGCACATTTTTTATTACTTGAGGCTTTGCAAGATAACCAAGATCCTCATAATCATGGGCAATATCTCTAATACCAACTAAATACTTAAAGCCAGTCATGCCTTCATACTTATCTAGGTAGGAGATAGCATCTGCAGAGTCAATCTTTAAAAAGCCAACGACCCCTGCAACTAGATCATCAGCATCAGCAAGTGCTAATAACTCCGGTGTTTCATCATAATTAGTAACTGTTTGAACCACTACCGTCTTATCTATCCCACATCCAATAATCGCTTGGCGTAGATCATTAATTGAGAAATTTTTCTTAATTGGGTTAAGTGCCTCGCCAACCATCCAGCCTTGTGGGCGAACAGATAGATCCCAAACATGATGGTGTGAATCGATTCTCATAACTATCTCACTCTCTATTTATTATGCTTCATTATTACGCTAGGTGAAAAGCCTCTGGAATTACATGCCACCACTCACTCTCAAGTTTTTCTGGAACTGGATTTTGCATTGGAGCAGTTACCTTCCACCAATCCTGAGTTGTTGGGTCTGATGCAATAAGTGCCATATCGGCTTCATAATCTGTGCCGGTGTACTCCATATAAGAGAAGAGCATATTTTGGTAGCGAAAGATCGAGTAATTTGAGATATTCGCACGCTTTAAGGTAGTAAGAACTCCGGGCCAAACCTGCGCATGAATTCTTTCATACTCAGCAATTTCCTCCGGTTTAACTCCGATTACTGAACCAATTCGTTTTATTTGCAAAGGGTTTCCTTTCTTATTTGATTATCGTATAGGATTTTGCACAGTAATCGAATAGCAATCATTAAATTTTCTAAAAAAGGTGGAGAGTAATGCCAAAGGTAGTTGGCTTTAAAACCACCGATGTGCGCTTTCCAACCTCTCGTGGCCTAGATGGCTCAGATGCTATGAATAAGGATCCAGATTACTCAGCTGCTTACCTAGAATTAATCACCGATGATCCAAAGCTATCTGGCTATGGATTGGTATTTACTTGCGGCCGCGGAAATGATCTACAGTGCGATGCAATAGAGATATTTGCCGCCTATGCAGTTGGCCGCGATGTTGATGATCTTGCTAAAACAATGGGGGAGTTTGCTCGCTCATTAGTACGCGACTCACAGATGCGTTGGCTGGGACCTGAAAAAGGGTTAATCCATATGGCAGCAGGTGCGGTAGTAAATGCGGCCTGGGATTTAGTTTCTAAGCGAAGTGGCAAACCACTATGGAAATATCTATCTGATCTTTCACCAGAGGAGATTGTTGAGTTAGTAGATTTCCGTTATATCTCAGATGCCTTAACACCATCTGAGGCACTTGCAATTTTAAATAAAGCAATGGCTAATCGAGCAAAAAATGAAGTAAATCTAATTAAAGATGGTCTACCTGCTTACACAACCACTCCAGGCTGGCTTGGTTACTCAGATGAGAAAATGGTAACCCTTGCCAAACAGGCAGTTGCTGATGGCTTTACATTAATAAAACTTAAATGTGGTGGATCAAAAGAGGATGATCGGCGCAGATTAAAATTGGCGCGAGATGCAATTGGACCAGGTATTCGACTTGCAATTGATGCTAACCAGGTTTGGGATGTGCCAGAAGCAATTGAGTGGATTAACTCATTAGGGGATGTGAATCTGCATTGGGTGGAGGAGCCAACAAATCCAGATGATGTAGTAGGTCATGCTGCAATAGCAAAGGCAATTGCACCTGTTCGAGTTGCAACGGGTGAGCATGTGGCAAATCGAATA
>CANKTS010000078.1:0-4413 GCA_947486485.1 Actinomycetota bacterium
GCGGTACAAAGCCAGCTACTGTCGAGACTGGAATAACTATTCAGGTGCCATTATTTATTAAGCAGGATGAGATGGTCTTGGTAGATACGCGCACCGGTGAATATCTAGGCCGAGCCAACTAACTGTGTCCGCCCGTAGTAAGGCCCGAAAGCGTGCTTTAGATTTTTTATATGAAGCAGATATTAAAAATGTTTTAGCGGCAGATCTATTTAATGCTCGAGGATCTGCTGAGTTATCACAGGAGCCTTATGTTTTAACCCTAATAACTGGGGTGGCAGATCACTTGAGCAAGATTGATGAGTTAATTATTACCTACGCTCAAGGCTGGGATATGGATCGGATGCCACCGATTGATCGCAATATTTTAAGGCTGGCAATATTTGAAATCCTTTGGGAGGCTGATGTTGATCTTAAGGTTGCTTGTGATGAGGCGGTTGAGTTAGCAAAATCCTTATCAACTGATGAGTCCGCCAGTTATGTAAACGGAGTATTGGGCCGAATTGTTAAGCTAAAGGACTCAATCGCAATCTAAGATTTAATTAGGTTCATCTCTGTTAGATATTCTAAGGTTTTAGACTCACTCTTCTCTAGCAGTAGTGCTAAAAACTGCAGATCATTTGATCTAATCGTTAGCACCTGACCATTCCAATCCTTTCTCCTATTGCAGATGCTTTTAGCAAGCCTACTTACCTCCTGCCCGCCCTGATCAGGGTTGCTACTTAATCTATTTAGATCAAAGGTAATGCTGCTATTAATACTTTGAGTTGGTAGATCTGGAAAAAGTTCGGTAACTGGAACTTGGTAGAACTGCATTAGTGCGATTGCTTTTTTAAGAGAGATAGCACGGTCTGATCTCTCATAGGAGCCGATTACGACTGCCTTCCACTTGCCGTTTGAGTTTCGCTCTACATCCTGCAAGCTCCACCCTTTTGATTTGCGTATTGTTCTTAATCTATCTGCTGGGTTATTTGTGTTCATTGCCGCAGGGTAGCCACCCCGCGATTTTGGTGGTTTTAGATATCCACAGATCTTCTGCTAATATATGGCGATTCCTTTAACGATCCGTCCAGAGAGGCGGCGAAGGAGAAGTAAATGAGTATTTTGCTATCTAGCAGCGACATAGATCGTGCTATTAAACGTATTTCACATGAGATCATCGAGCACAATCAAGGAATTACTAATTTAGTTTTAATGGGTATTCCCACTCGCGGTGCATATTTAGCAGATCGAATCTGCGCTTTCATCACAGAGATTGAAGGGCCGATAGCAACCGGTGTTTTAGATATTACTCTGCATAGAGATGACTTAAGGCTTCGCCCACCTAAACCACTTCTGCCAACAAAACTCCCACCTGGCGGTATTGAGGGTAAGGATTTGGTCTTAGTAGATGATGTTCTCTTCTCTGGCAGAACTATTAGAGCTGCCCTTGATGCAATTGGTGAGTTGGGTAGACCAAGGAGCGTACAACTTGCCGTCTTAGTTGATCGCGGACATCGCGAACTACCAATTAGAGCAGATTATGTTGGCAAAAATATTCCTACCTCAAAGAGTGAGAGTGTGAAGGTTCACCTATCTGAGTATGACAACGAGGATCTTGTGGAGCTGATCAAATGATAACTGGCCATCTACTTTCCGCCGCTGATCTAACTAAAGATGAGGCATTAAATCTGCTCTCGACAGCTAAAGAGTTAGCCGCAATAACTGATGGGCCAAATAAAAAGCTACCAACCTTGCGTGGTAAGACAGTAGTCAATCTATTTTTTGAGGACTCAACTAGAACTCGAATAAGTTTTGAAACTGCAGCGAAGCGATTATCAGCAGATGTTATTAACTTCTCCGCTAAAGGCTCATCAGTTAGTAAGGGTGAGAGTTTAAAAGATACAGCGCAAACCCTGCAGGCAATGGGGGCAGATGCGGTGGTAATTAGACATGGCAGCAGTGGTGCAGCAAAGCGACTTGCAGATACACAATGGATACAAGCAGCGATAATTAATGCCGGCGATGGCACACATGAACATCCAACCCAGGCATTACTTGATGCATTCACAATTAAACAACACCTACGAAATGATAAATCAGATTTAACTGGAGTTAGAGTTCTAATTGTTGGCGATATTCTTCACTCTCGAGTGGCAAGGAGTAATGTGTTACTACTAACAAAATTAGGAGCGCAGGTTGTCTTAGTAGCACCGCCAACTTTGTTACCAGTCGGAGTAGGTGATTGGCCGGTAGAGATCTCATATGATCTAGATTCTCAGATTGAAAAATGTGATGTAGTGATGATGCTGCGGATTCAATTAGAGCGAATGGCAGATTCCTTTTTTCCAACTGAACGAGAGTACTCACGAAGGTATGGTCTAAATTCTGCCCGTCTGGCCAAACTTTCTAAGAGTGCAATTGTTATGCACCCAGGCCCAATGAATCGCGGCCTAGAGATATCAGCAGATAGCGCAGATGATCTGAAATCGGTAATCATTGATCAGGTTAAAAATGGTGTGGCGGTGCGAATGGCAGTGCTGTATGAATTACTTGGTGGAGCGCAAATTGGAGAGAACAAATGATTAAAATTAATAATGCCAAGTTAGTAGATAACAGTTTGGTTGATATAGAAATTGATAATGGCGTGATTACTAAGTTAGGTAAAGCATCTGGTGATAAGGCAAAGGATGGTATTGATGCCACTGGAAAAATGTTATTACCAGGATTAGTTGATCTGCATACCCACTTAAGAGAGCCAGGACGAGAGGATGCTGAAACAGTTTTAACTGGATCCGCAGCTGCTGTTGCTGGTGGCTACACATCTATCTCTGCTATGGCAAATACAAATCCAGTCGCTGATACTGCCGGGGTAGTAGAACAGATATTTAGATTAGGTAAGAGCGCTGGCCTGTGTGATGTGAATCCGATTGGGGCGGTAACTAAAGGATTAAATGGTGAACAGCTTGCAGAGCTTGGCGCAATGGCAGACTCAATTGCTGGGGTAAGAATCTTTAGCGATGATGGTAAATGTGTAGCAGACCCACTTATTATGCGCAGAGCACTTGAGTATGTAAAAACATTTAATGGAATTATTGCTCAACATGCTCAAGAGCCAAGACTTACTATAAATGCTCAAATGAATGAGGGAAGTGTTTCTGCCCGCATTGGTTTACCTGGTTGGCCAGCGATAGCAGAGGAAGCGATTATTGCAAGAGATATTCTGCTAGCAGAGCATGTGCAATCTCGCCTGCATATTTGCCATGTAACAACCGCTGGTGGTGTTGAATTAATTCGCTGGGCTAAGCAACGAGGCATCCAAGTAACTGCTGAGGTAACACCGCACCACTTGCTCTTAACTGATGAATTAGTTGAAAATTATGATCCCATTTATAAAGTAAATCCGCCGCTTCGAACTGAAAAAGATGTCTGGGCGCTTCGCGAAGGTTTAGCGGAGGGCGTGATAGATATTGTTGCAACAGATCATGCGCCACATCCAGCTGAAGATAAGGATTGTGAGTGGCAAGCTGCAGCATTTGGCATGGTTGGCCTGGAAACTGCGCTCTCAGTTGTAATTAAAACTATGATAGAAAGTAAATTAATGAGTTGGAAAGAGTTAGTAGATCGAATGTCGATTAAACCTGCGCAAATCGCAGGCTATAAAACTCAAGGACAAAGTATTGCGCTGTCAAGTATGGCAAATCTAATATTGGTAGATCCGGTTGCAACTTGGCAGGTTGAACGCAGTAAATTGCATTCAAAGAGTAGAAACACACCATTTCATGGCATGGAATTACCTGGTCTTATCTCAGATGTTATTTATAACGGCAAGCAAAGCATGATTGCTAGTAAAGTTGTAAAGGTGGCGAGCGGTAGTAATGAGTAAAAAAACACAGGCTTACCTGGTCCTAGCTGATGGCAAAATCTTTGAAGGCTTTGCTTGGGCTAAGACGGGAGAAACATTTGGCGAAGCGGTTTTCTCAACAGGTATGACTGGATATCAGGAGACATTAACTGACCCCTCATATCACAAACAAATTGTTGTGATGACAGCACCACATATTGGTAATACTGGTGTTAATACATTTGATAACGAATCGGAGCGAATTTGGGTATCAGGCTTTGTAGTTAGAAATCCATCACCAATTGCTAGTAACTGGCGCAGTGAAAAAACTTTAGAGAAGCAGTTAATTGATTCTGATGTAGTTGGGATTCAAGGCGTTGATACCCGAGCAATAACTAGGCATCTGCGTGATCAAGGTGCGATGAAGGTTGGCATATTTAGCGATACCAAGCTCTCTCGTGAGGAGATGGTGGTAAAGGTTAGAGATATTGCCCCAATGAATGGGGCTTACTTAGCAACGGATGTAACAACTAAAAAGCCTTACATAATAAATCCTCCAGCAGGTGTGGTTACTAAATTTAAAGTAGCTGCAA
>CANKTS010000079.1:0-4360 GCA_947486485.1 Actinomycetota bacterium
ACTAAAGATAAAGCCGATTAATTTTCTATAGGGAGTTTTGTGTCAGTAAAAATTAAGTTAATGCGTCTGGGCAAGATCCGCACGCCACATTTTCGTATTGTGATTGCAGATTCTCGCTCTGCCCGTAATTCAAATGCGATTGAAGAGATAGGCCGTTACTCACCAGCATCTGAGCCATCATTAATAGAGGTCAATTCAGATCGCGTTCAGTACTGGCTTGGAGTTGGTGCACAACCAACTGAGGCGGTAACTGCACTTCTAAAAATCACTGGTGACTACCAAAAAGCCAATGGCTTGCCAGGCACTGAAGGAACATTAAAGCCACAGCCAGTTCGAATTGATAAGCGAGTAGCTTATGAGGCGGCGGTTAAAGAAGCGATGAATGAGCCAGCAGATGGTGCAACAACATTAAAGAAAAAGGCTGCAGAGCGTTTAGCTGCTAAAGCTGCTCCGGTAGTTGTAGAAGAAGTAGCTGAGGCACCAGTTGCAGAGGCTGCACCGGTTGTTGAAGAAACTCCAGTCGCTGAAGTTATTGCTGAGGCGCCAGTTGCCGAAGAGAGTCCAGTAGGTGAGGCAGTTACAGAAGAAGCACCACAAGCGTAAGTAATATCAACTTATGTTAAAGAAGGGTGCTTTCCTTCGCGAACTACCCTTTGTTGTTATTTCTGCATTTCTTGTCTCAATTTTAATTAAGACATTTTTTATCCATTTCTTTTATATCCCATCTGGCTCAATGGAAAACACATTGCAGGTGGGGGACCGAATTGGTGTAAACAAATTCAGCGCCCTATTTACTGAAGCTAAACGTGGTGAGGTAGTGGTTTTTGGTGATCCAGATAAATGGTTAGGTGATGCACCAGTTTCAGATAGATCTAGCTTTGTTGCCAAAATTAAAAGTGGCTTAGTTACTGTTGGAGTTCTGCCCGATCCAGCAAAGCAGTACTTAATTAAGCGAGTAATAGGAGTAGGTGGGGATAATGTAATTTGTTGTGATGCTACTGGAAAATTACAGGTGAATGGAGTCTCAATAAAGGAGCCTTATATCTATAAGGGCGATAAACCAAGTGATGTAAAATTTAATATTGATGTACCAAAGGGATTTATTTGGGTGATGGGTGATCACCGTTCAGCTAGTGCTGACTCAAGATTTAATACAGATAGTGCAAACGCTGGAATGGTTCCACTCAGTAAGATTGTCGGTAGAGCCACATTAATTGTCTGGCCGTTTGGCAATCTTGACTATATCTCAAAGGGTAGTGACTTAAAAAAGGTTCCAGTTAAAAAGCTGCCTTAGTAGTGATTAGATGATTGAGCAGAGCCTGCTTAAGGCGGGGATAAAAAATATTGCTGGAGTTGATGAAGCAGGCCGCGGGCCGTGTGCTGGGCCATTAGTTGTAGCTGCAGTTATTTTAAAAGATCCTCTCGCAAAAGAGTTAGCGCAGGTTAAGGACTCTAAGGAGTTAAGTGCAGATCAACGAGAATCATTATATGAAGTAATTATTAGCAACTGTTTATCTTATTCAATAATTGAAATATCAGTAACAGAGATTGATTTACTGGGGCTGCATAAGTGCAATATCGAGGGAATGCGTAGGGCAGTTAATACATTAGAGATAAATCCAGAGTATGTGTTAACAGATGGCTATCCAATTCCAGGACTTACAACTGCTAACTTGGCAGTTATAAAAGGTGACCAAGTGGCAATATCAATTAGTGCTGCATCTATATTGGCAAAGGTTTATCGAGATCGAATTATGATTAAGTTAGATCAGGATTATCCAAATTATGGCCTTGCTAACCACAAAGGGTATATAACAGCGCTACATACCGCAGCAATTAATAAATATGGAGTACTACCTATTCACCGAAAATCATTTGCAAATATTTCAGCAATAATTCAAGCAGTTAAATAATTCACAGTTAGTATGGTTGTTACAAAAAGGTAAGAAAACTAGATAAGTTAGCTAGATGATTAATGAAGAGTTAGCCAGTCTGATTCTCTTTGCCAATATAGAGCCGGCAGATAATTTCTGGGCATATGAGATAGGTCAACGCGGGGCGTTAGATGTATACCAGCGGATAATCTCGGGTAATTACTATTTAGCTAATTCTGAAATACTCAAACTTAAAGATAGCATCATTCAAACCGATCTAGAGAAACTGCAGATTGAAATAAATAATTCAGGCAGTAGTTTTATAACGCAAGCCTCCCCAGATTGGCCCAACTGCTTAGAAGATCTAGCAAAGCCTCCGATTGGTTTGATTATTAAAGGCGATCGGAGAATTCTTGGTGATTTAGATAAATCAATTGCAATTGTGGGAAGCAGAGAGCCAACAAATTATGGCCTGCAGCTTTCATATAATTTGGCTAAGCAGTCAGGCGGTACTGGTTTGATAGTTATTAGTGGTGGGGCTTATGGAATAGATACAGCAGCACACCTAGGCGCACTTGCGGCTAAAGGTAAGACAATCTCTGTTTTAGCAGGGGGAATCAATCGACTTTATCCGATCGATAATCGAAAATTATTTAATGAGATCACACAATCTGGTCTTTTAATATCTGAAGTAATGCCTAATGTTTCATCCCAACCATATCGATTTTTAATTAGAAATAGATTAATTGCAGCATTAGCAAAAACCACAGTTGTAGTTGAGGCAAAGTTTGTTAGTGGCTCAATTAGAACAGCTAGAGATGCTGCTGAGATTTTTCGTCCAGTCTTTGCCATACCAGGGCCGGTAAACTCACCACTTAGTGAAGGTTGTCACCGCTTAATTGCTGAGCGAGTAGCAGATATTGCTACCTCACTTGATGAGATATTAGAGGTTATAACTCCATTGCAATTGAGATAAGTAAAAGGTGAGAGAATAAGGGAGTGAGTAATTTTAAAGCAGGCTTTGTGGCAATTATTGGCCGCCCAAATACTGGAAAATCAACCCTAGTAAATGCTTTAGTTGGCACAAAGATAGTTATAACCTCCCACCATCCAAATACAACTAGAAATCCAATTCGCGGAATTATTAATCGAAGTGATTTTCAAATGATAGTAGTAGATACTCCTGGAATGCATAAGCCAAAAACCGCACTTGGCACCAGACTTAACTCAATGGTTAGTGAAAATATTGACTCAACCGATTCAGTAGTTCTCTGCCTGCCAGCAAATGAAGATATTGGCGCAGGAGATGAGTACATCGCTAAACAGATAAAGGGTAGACAACCAGTATTTTTAGTAGTTACAAAGGTAGATACAGTTTCTAAATCAGAGTTAGCTGCAAAGTTATTATCAGTTACTGAGTTTGCTAATCGAGTTAACCTACAAACGGCAGAGATTGTGCCAATATCAGCTAAGAATTTAGAGCAAACGGATCTTCTTTTAGATTTATTATCAAAGAAGTTGCCCGATTCACCCGCACTTTACCCAAGTGACATAACAACTGATCAGGCTCAAGAGTTGATGTTTGCTGATTTAATCCGTGAGGCAGCGATTGAGGAGTTGTATGAAGAGCTGCCCCACTCAGTTATGGTGACAATTGAAGAGATGGGGGAGCGGGAGGGTGGAAAGTTATTTGATGTAAGTGCTACTTTGCATGTTGAGCGGGATAGTCAAAAAGGAATAATTATTGGTCCGCAGGGCAGTAAATTAAAATCGATTGGAAGTATTGCCCGCAAATCAATTGAGAATCTAGTTGGTATGCAGGTTTTCTTACAGATTCATGTAAAGGTATCTAAGGAGTGGCAGAAAGATCCAAAATTACTGGCTAGATTAGGTTTTACAGACTCACTTTCCGACTAGCAAAGTAAGAACCAATTAAAACTAACGGCAATCCAATTGCGATGCCTATTGTTAATGGCTCACTTAATAGAACTACACCCAGAAGAACAGCAAAGGCAGTATTCAGATAGGTAATCAGTGATGCTCTAGGTGGGCCGACCTCAGCTACTAACTTAAAAAATATTATGAATGCTATGGCAGTACATAAAACACCTAAGCCAATAACAGAGCCCATTGCCTCAATTGATGGGCGCTTACTTGGCCAACTTACTACTGCAAATGGCAGGTAGACAAAACTAGTAATTAGCATCGCCCAGGTATTAAGAGCAAGCCCTGGTACCTGCGGAATCCTTCGATTAATCATATTTATTGCGTATGCGTAACACATCGCCGCAAGTATGACCATGCCAATTGAAACAATATCTTGTCTTCCACTTATTGACTCAATTCCAACAACTGCTACCACTCCAATAAAGCCAATAATTAATCCAAAAAGACGTGACTTATGCCAAACAGTTTGATCACCAAAAATTGATGCCAAAAGTGCGGCCCAAATTGGCACAGTTGCTACTAGTAGACCAGCAAGGCCT
>CANKTS010000080.1:0-4291 GCA_947486485.1 Actinomycetota bacterium
GCGGTTGCAACTAATGCAAATACTTGATGGCCCAGGTTTTCACTATGGTACTTATCAATAGCAGCAGCGCATGCATCACCTTGCAACGCGCCATCCTTGTCTGGCTTAATTAAAAGTATGCCCACATCCATTACCTCAGCCGCTGATTTAATAGAGGCGTGTGAGTCAGCACTTGCTGCAATTACCCACCTGGTCACATCTTTTCGCTTTGCTCTAAATGTATTTCTGGCAGTTACTAATGCAGATAAATTTCCAATAGTTCCGCCCTGCACAAATACCCCACCTGCAGTAGCTGGCAAACCTGCTAAATCTGAGATCCATTTAAGTGCTTGGTTTTCGGCAAATACTGCGCCAGCTCCTTCAAGCCAAGAGCCGCCATAGAGCGCACTTGCACCAACTACTAAATCAAAAAGATTTGCATACTCACTGGGGGCGGATGGAATAAATGCTAAATACCTTGGGTGATCTGTTGAAATACATGCCTTGGCTAAGACTTCTTTAAATAACTTTAATGCTTCATGCCCGCCTAAACCCTTTTGAGTAATTGTGTTACCAGCTAATTGGTTTAACTCTTCAAAAGTTTTTGGACCATCTAATGGTGGATCAGTTCTAAGCCTAATTAATGAGTACTCAAGTACCTCTTTTGCTAACTCTTCAACCTCAGGTGTGAACTCATGCATCAGCGTGCTGCATAATCCTTGCGATTAGCACTACGAATAATATTTCTAATCATGGTAGGAAAAACTAAGCCGTGAAAGGGCAGTATCGCAAACCAGTAGAGCTGCCCACCTAACCCACGTGGTAGATATGAGGCCTCTTGAATTACCTGACTTTTGCCATTTGGTAATTTATTTATTTTAAACTCAAGCCAGGCTTTTCCAGGCAAAATCATCTCAGCATATAACTTTAGGGATTTCTCTGGCTCTAATGATTCCACTCGCCAAAAATCTAAACTATCTCCTACCCGCAGGTGAAGTGGATCGCGCCTGCCTCTGCGCAAGCCAACTCCGCCAATCATTCGATCTAATACACCACGCAAATACCAGAGAAGATCTGATCCATACCAGCCATTATCGCCACCAATTTTTTCAATTGAACTCCACAAACTAGCAATTGATGCATCGGTAATTTTTATTCGAGTGTCTTTATATAAAGTCTCACCGGCCCAATCTGGATCACTCTGTGCCTTCTGCCATGGCGCGATTTGTATACTCGCATCTGACCATCTAGTTGAGACTGTATTACTAGAAATATTAGTTAGCGCTAAATTAATTGCTCCAGCCACATCAATTAATCCCTCCTGCGGTAGTGGAATTAAGTGGTTAATTGATTTATTCGGATCTGCAACTACCTCACTAATTAATGAACCAACTAATGGGCGGGCAAGTCCGGTTGGTACTGGTGTAACAAAACCAATCCAAAGACTAGAAAGCTTTGGCGTTAGCACTGGAACCTTAATGATCCACCGCTTACGCAGCCCAGATATCTTGGCAAACTTCTGCATCATATCTGCATAAGAAAGAATCTCAGGACCGCCAATATCAAAAATACCAGCAACTGGTTTTTCTAACTTAGCCGCATTTCTTAAATACCAAAGCACATCTCTGATGGCAATTGGGTGTGTTTTATTAGAGACCCACTTAGGGGTAGTCATTACTGGTAGTCGGTGAGTTAAGTGGCGCAGCATCTCAAAGGAGGCAGAGCCTGAACCAATAATAATTCCAGCACGTAGCTCTATAACTGGCACAGTTGTTGATGCTAACTCTTTGCCCGTGTTGGCCCTTGAGGTGAGGTGCTTACTAGTCTTTGCATCATTATTAATGCCACCTAGATAAATTATTTGGCTAACTCCAGCAACCTGCGCCGCTTTAGCAAAATTACGCGCCATTGCAGATTCGATCTCATCAAAATTTGGTCCTAAATTAATTGAGTGCAGTAAATAAAAAGCGGTATGAACCCCAGTTAATGCATCTAATGTAGATTGATAGTCAGAGGCGTTTCCAACTGAAATTTCAACACTACCTGCCCAGGTATGGCTAGCTGCCTTATTAGCATCTCTTACAAATACCCTTACCTTGGCATTATCTGCAAGCAACGCAGTAACTAGCCGGCCACCAACATAACCTGAGGCACCTGTCACAAGAATTTTACGCGCATCACTCATGGTAGAAACAGTAGACTTAAAGCGATGAATAAACCAAAGGTAGTTATTTTAGGTGGCGGATTTGGTGGCCTGGCTGCTGCTCGGGCGATGAGCAAAACTGCCGATGTGACTGTGGTGGATCGCCATAATTTTCAAACCTTTCTGCCGCTGCTGTATCAGGTTTCAACTGCTGGCCTTGCTGCCGATCATGTGGCCTATCCCATACGTGGAGCGCTACGAAAAACTAATACTAAGTTCCGCATGGCAAGCCCGCTCTCAATTGATCATAAAAATAAAGAGGTTAAATTAGATAGCAGCGAGATTTTAAAATTTGATCACCTAGTTGTAGCCCTTGGCTCAGTAACCGCTGACTTTGGTATTCCCGGGGTAAATGAGCACACCCTTGGCATGAAAACAGTTCATGAAGCATTAGCTATTCGGGCTGAAATAATGCGCAGATTTGAAGATCTCTGTAGATTTGAAGATAACACTAGATTTTCTATCGCTGTAGTTGGCGGTGGTCCAACTGGAGTTGAGATGGCTGGTGCGATTGCAGAGTTAATTCGTGGACCACTTAAATCTGATCAAGCAAATGCTGCTGCTCATATTGATATCAGTTTGATTGAAGCTGGCCCACGCCTACTACCACCATTTGCACCATCTTTATCTGCGAAAACTAAAAAGGATTTAGAAAAACTTGGTGTTAAGGTTTTACTAAATACACCAGTTAAAGCTGTTGAACATCGAAAAATAATACTAAATGATAATTCAAGTATTCCGGCAGAGATTACAATTTGGGCAGCGGGGGTTAAAGGCTCAGATGCCATGTCGCAATTATCTCTACCAATAATTAATAATAGATTAGCGGTTGAGCCAACTATGCAGGTTAAAAATTATCCAAATATCTGGGCACTTGGTGATATTGCAGGAGCGCTAGGTAAAGATGGCAAGCCTCTACCAATGGTTGCTCCGGTTGCAATCCAACAAGGAAAATTTATTGCTAAGCAAATAGCAAGAGTTGTTGAAAATAAATCGCTAAAAGTTTTTAAATACTTAGATAAGGGTTCGATGGCCACTATCGGTAGAAATAAAGCAGTAGTGCAGGTAAAGGGATTAAAGATTTCTGGTCCAATTGCTTGGCTAATCTGGCTCTGGCTGCATCTATTTTATCTACTGGGCGGACGAAATAAGATCGGCACAATGGCAGATTGGACCTGGAATTACTTAACCTTTGATCGTGGTAATCGACACATCATGGATTCCTACTAAATTTATTAAGTAAAGATGCCAAAGCCAATCTACCGAAAATTTATTGAGGTTGATCGGCACCAGATTTGGTCGGTTAAGTGGCAAAACAATGGTCAACCAGTTGTATTACTCCATGGTGGTTTAAGCCATACTGCAAAATGGGAGAAGCAGATACTTCCAGCTGTTGTAAAAACTCATCAACCATTTGCATACGACCGCACCGCACATGGTTACACCAAGGTAAGAGCTGGCTATATGCACTTTGATTTTCAAGTTAATGAGTTAATAAATTTTCTTAAAACTGTAGTCAAAAAGCCGGCACACATAATTGGTTGGAGTGATGGCGGCAATATTGGATTACTTGCTGCAATAAAGCGACCAGATCTAATTAAATCATTAGTTGGAATCGGCATGAACTACACCTGGGATGCCGGACTTACATTTGATTTAAATACAGTCGAAGCGAGTGAGGAAGAGATCACCAACTTTGTAAAAATGACTGGGCAGGATCCAAAACTTTTACTTGAGATTAAGCGAAAAGCATTCAAAGTTTGGGAAAGTGAGCCAAAGTTAAAGTTATCTAACCTGGCAAAAATTAAGTGTCCGGTCTTAGTTCTTGCCGGTGATGATGAACCCTTCAATAGCAAGATGACCTTTGAGATGTATGAGGCGATTCCTAATGGCAGATTAGCTGTAATTCCTGGTGCATCTCATGCGGTTGTGAATGAGAAAACTAAGTTAATGCAACAGGTAATTAAGGATTTTTATAAAACATTAGACTTTCCGATTACAAAGATGCCAAACCGGAGAGCTAAGCGGCAGGAGAAGATTTTAAGAAACTCTTAACTCACCAACTGCCCCCGCTGGCACAAATGGTTTACTTGGAAATACTGCATCAAC
>CANKTS010000081.1:0-4243 GCA_947486485.1 Actinomycetota bacterium
CAGAGGTGGTCACATCTCGTAGCGCAAGTGATTGTCGGTACCGCTGCCAAAATTCACATATTGCTGGCCAGTATTTTTGTTGATACTTATCGGCATACTTTATTAATTCAACCGGGGATGATCCGCGCTCAGTTGCTCTGCCAATAAAATCACGTAACTCTTTAGCAAACCCCCTAGTCGTTAAAGCGGGAATTAACTCCACCGGCCATAATGTTGCAGTTAGATTTGCTGCATCAAGTGCTAACAGCTCTCTAATTTGTGCATCTTGTTCAGCACCAGATAATAAAACATATTTTTTATCTTCAGAGTGAGCATTTGCAAGTTGATCATTTAAAATTAGAAATGCAATAGAGTGAAAGGTTCTAGCGATCGGTTCGTTAACGGTGTGATTGGCAGGATTTGCAGATGCAATCTGATCCCGTAGCCGGCTTGCACTATGGCGGCCGTAGGTAATTGCCAAAATAGTATTTGGATCAACACCTTCGCTAACTCGCTTTGTGATTGCGCAGATTAAGGTCGCTGTCTTACCGCTACCGGCTGCTCCTAAAACTAATAAAGGTGAGCCCCGGTGATTTACTACCTGCTTTTGCTGCTCATTTAATTGATCTAAATTTATTAAATCACTTTTAAGGCCAGCTCTAACTAGCCTTAACTCTGGAGTGTTTTTTGCTGCAGCCACGGCTTAATTTAACGCTAGCCCCCTGACATGAGAGGGTCTGACGCTACTTAATTATTAAGCGTTCTCATTCGCCCGCTTATTCTTTGAAGTCTGACGTGCCCGAGTGGAACCATCTAAAACAACCTTACGAATTCTTACCACTGCAGGTGTTACCTCAACACACTCATCCTCACGGCAAAACTCAAGGGCGCCCTCCATATTTAATTTCTTAGCTGGAATTAATCGCTCAGATTCATCAGTGCCAGAAGCTCGCATATTTGTTAACTTCTTCTCTCGAACACAGTTAACATCCATATCCTCACTTCGTGAGTTCTCACCAATCACCATTCCTTCATAAACTTCATCTCCTGGCTCAACAAATATTGATCCCCGGTCTTGAGTTCCATAAAGTGCGTAACTAGTTACTGCTCCCATTCGATCTGAAACCAATGAACCAGTTGAGCGAGTGCGTAGCTCCCCATGCCATGCTTCATAACCATCAAATACATGGTGGAGTAATCCAGTTCCTCTTGTCTCAGTTAAAAACTCAGTTCTAAAACCAATTAAGCCACGAGATGGAACTCGATAATCAAGACGAATCCAGCTAGTTCCATGGTTAACCATCTGCTCCATGCGTCCTTTACGAAGTGCCATTAACTGGGTGATTACACCTAAGTACTCCTCCGGCGCATCAATAGATAGCCGCTCCATTGGCTCATGCACCTTGCCATCAATTGTCTTAATAACAACCTGCGGCTTACCAACTGTTAACTCAAAACCTTCGCGCTTCATAATCTCAACTAATACTGCAAGTTGTAACTCACCACGTCCCTGCACCTCCCAAGTATCTGGGCGCTCAGTATTTAAAACCCGAAGTGAAACATTTCCAACAAGCTCAGCATCTAATCGCCCCTTGACCTGACGAGCTGTCAACTTATTGCCACTCTTGCCAGCAAGCGGAGATGTATTAATACCAATTGTCATCGAAATACTTGGCTCATCAACTGTTATTAATGGCAGAGCATGTGGATTTTCTAAGTCGGCAAGGGTTTCACCTAAGGTAATAGTTTCAATTCCGGCCACTGCAATAATGTCGCCAGGGTGTGCTTCCATCGCTGGAACTCGCTCTAATGCTTCGGTAATTAGAAGCTCAGAGACTTTAACTCGCTCACTTGTGCCATCGGTTTTAATCCACATAACACTTTGGCCTTTTTTAATAACACCCTCTCTTACGCGGCAAAGAGCTAGGCGACCTAAGAAGGGAGATGAGTCTAAGTTTGTAACATGTGCTTGTAGTGGTGCACCTTCATGGTACTCAGGAGCTGGAATAGCCGAAAAAATTGTGTCAAATAAAATATCTAAGTTTTCTTTATCTGGCATGCCACCATCTGAAGGGCGCTCTAGTGATGCCCGTCCTGCTTTAGCAGAGGCGTAAACAATTGGAAACTCAATCTGATCTTCATTTGCATCTAGATCTAAGAAAAGTGCGTATGTCTCATCAACAACCTCAGCAATTCGTGAATCTGGTCGATCTACTTTATTAATAAGTAAAATAACTGGTAGATTTTTTTGCAGCGCTTTGCGAAGTACGAAACGTGTTTGTGGCAGTGGGCCTTCGGAGGCATCTACTAATAAAATAACACCATCAACCATCTCCAGTCCGCGCTCAACCTCGCCACCAAAATCTGCGTGTCCTGGTGTGTCAATAATATTTACAATCGTATCCCCACGTTTTACCGCAGTATTTTTTGCCAAAATCGTAATTCCTTTTTCCCGCTCTAAATCCATTGAATCCATCATGCGATCTTGACCCTCGCCCTGTTTTTTATGGGCAGCAAAGGCACCAGATTGCCAAAGCATCGCATCTACCAAAGTAGTTTTGCCATGGTCAACGTGGGCAATAATCGCTACGTTTCGCAGGTTATCCCGTTTTTTAAGTGGGAGATCTTTTAAGTGTGCTTGTTTTTTAGACATTAAATCTAAACTCCACTACATCGCCATCAGCCATTACGTAATCCTTACCTTCCATTCGCACCTTGCCATTGGCGCGTGCTTGCACCATTGATCCGGCAGTTACTAACTCATCAAAGGCCACAACCTCAGCCTTGATAAACCCTTTTTGAAAATCTGTGTGAATTACCCCAGCAGCAGCCGGAGCGGTATCACCTTTATGAATCGTCCACGCCCTGGTCTCTTTGGGACCGGCGGTTAGATATGTCTGTAATCCTAATGTATTAAATCCAACTCTTGCTAATGTGGTCAATCCTGGCTCAGTTAATCCGATTGATTTAAGTAGTTCTAGCGCATCTGCCGCATCTAAATCAGCTAATTCGGCCTCAGTCTTTGCATCCAAGAAGATCGCCTCAGCCGGCTTTACCAACGCTGCTAACTCATCCCGTAATTGTTTATCGGATAACTCAGCAGCATCAACATTGAAAACATATAAAAATGGTTTAGCGGTTAAAAGCTGTAGTTCTGCAATCGCAGCAAGATCAACCTTGCTGCCCCGAAGTAGTTGTCCTTGATTTAAAACCTGCGCAGCCTCTTTGGCTGCATTTAATACCGGAACTTTTTCCTTAATAGTGCGCACCTCTTTTTCCAATCTAGGCAGCGCTTTTTCTAAAGTTTGTAAATCTGCTAAACAAAGTTCGGTATTAATTGTCTCCATATCTTTCTTTGGATCAACATCACCATCAACATGAACAACATCACCATCTTTGAAAACTCTAATTACCTGACAGATCGCATCACTTTCGCGGATATTTGCTAAGAACTTATTTCCAAGACCTGCCCCTTCCGAGGCACCTTTAACAATTCCGGCAATATCAACAAAGGAGACAGCAGCTGGCAAAATTTTTTCAGAGGCAAATATTTTGGCCAGCACCGGCAGGCGATCATCTGGAACTCCCACCACCCCAACATTGGGTTCGATGGTGGCAAAGGGGTAGTTGGCAGCTAAGACATTATTTTTAGTCAGCGCATTAAAAAGGGTGGATTTACCCACATTTGGCAGACCGACGATTCCAATTGAAAGGCTCACAAGGGGTAAAGCCTACGCAAGATTGTCACCTCTTCCTGCCACTATAACCCTATGCCCGCATCGATCATCTCCTTACTTATCGGCCTTGTGGCTGGTGGGGCAATTGGCTACCTGGCAGCAAAGCTACGCAATAAATCAGGTGGCGGTGACTCTGCCTTATTAGATGATTATAAAAAGCAGTTAGAGGCAGAGCGAAGCAAAACAGAGAACGCAATTAAATTAACCGCTGAACTTACCGCAATGAAATCAACTGTTGAAAAATTATCGGTTCAATCCCATGAAGCAAATCGGGTTCGCACCGAGGCAGAGGCAAAGCTTGAGACCACAATTAATGAGATGCGAAGGGCAAGTGAATCAATCTTTGATGAAACCAAAAAGATTGCTGGCGCCCTATCTAATTCTCAGGCGCGGGGGAAGTTTGGTGAGGCCCAACTTGAATTATTACTACAGTCAGCAGGGCTGCGGGAAAATCATGAGTACACCAGACAAAAATCAACTACTGATGCGGATTCATCTGGCATTCCAGATATCACTGTAAAGATGCC
>CANKTS010000082.1:0-4195 GCA_947486485.1 Actinomycetota bacterium
AGCACCCCACCGTGGTGGAGGGTTGCCGCTTAGTTAGCCGGGGCTATGAACTAAGACTCATGACCTATGGAGAAAAATACTAGAGATTATGCGCCTTTGCAACCGCCTCATAATAAATCTTGCCCTCATGCACATTAAGCCCCTTATTAAGCCCAGCATCATCGGTGAGCGCCTTCTGCCACCCTTTATTTGCAATGGCTAAGCCATATTTAATTGTGGCATTAGCTAGTGCGTAGGTGGAGGTGGCTGGGACCGCCCCTGGCATATTTGCAACACAATAAAAGATTGAATCATGCACCTTATAGGTTGGATCTTGATGAGTTGTTGCCTTGGAATCTTCAAAGCAGCCGCCTTGATCAATTGCCACATCAACTAATACCGAGCCAGGCTTCATCTTTTTAACTAATGCGTTACTTACCAACTTAGGAGCCTTTGCGCCATGAACTAATACCGCACCAATTACTAAATCAGCACTGGTTACCTCTTTTTCAATCTCATAACCACTTGAGGCTAAGGTTTTAACATTGCCAGCAAATAACTGATCAATCTGGCCTAATCGCTTTAAATCCAAATCCATAATAGTTACATCAGCCCTCATGCCATGGGCAATAGTTGCAGCCGCAACCCCTACAACCCCACCACCAATTACCACTACCTTCCCAGGTCTAACCCCAGGTACTCCGCCAAGTAATACTCCTCGCCCGCCCTTACTTGCTTCCAGGGCAGCTGCTCCGACTTGAATACTCATTCGCCCTGCTACCTCACTCATGGGCGCAAGTAATGGCAGTTGATGATCAACCTCAACAGTTTCATATGCAATTGCGGTAATGCCAGAATCAATTATCGCCTGCGTGCAAGCTTTATTTGCAGCTAGATGTAGATAGGTAAAAAGAATTTGTCCCTTGCGCATTCTTTTATACTCAATTTCAATTGGCTCTTTTACCTTTTGAATCATTTCAGCCTTTTGCCAGATCTCATCGGCGGAATCAATTATTTTTGCCCCAGCTGCGATGTAATCTGCATCTGAAATACCAGAGCCGGCGCCAGCATTTTTCTCAACTAATACGGTATGCCCGGCTGCTACATATGCGTGCACACCTGAGGCGGTGGCAGAGACTCGAAACTCATTATTTTTGATCTCTTTAGCAATACCAATAATCACTGCAGACCACCTCTACAAACAACGCTGTTTGTTATTTAAAGCCTACTCCCAAAGAGTGAGGCGCACACTTTAGGGTGAAGTTGGGCGCGCATTTGGGCAAAACTGTGCGCCGGCCAGGCGGATTGAAAGACTCTTCTTAAAAGTAAGGCCAGTGGATAGGCGGGTAAATCTGCAAAAGCTTTATCTAGCGCTTTATTGGCTAACTCACTCTCACCAGATTCATAGGCGCAAGCAGCAAAAATGCAGGCAACTGGTGCGATAAAACCAATTGGTGCAATATTCATCAACCAGTACCAAAGATTAAATAGCTTATCTTTATTCTCATCAGTTGCAAGCCCCATTGCATAATCTCTAACCTGTAAATCTTTAAATCTAACTAAAACTAAGGCTAATAACTCATAATCATCAACACTCTCATTTTTACTAAAACGAGCCACCAACTCATTTATCGCAATCGCGCCAAGCCGTTGCTGCTTTAGAACATTATCACTCTCATAATCAATCTCGCCAACCTTAAGTACTGCATCCTGTAAAAGTAATTTATTATCCATAGGTGAAGATTGGCGAAGTAGGGTGGGTAAATGTAAAGATTTTTAAGATTGTGGATTACTTAGTAAATCTAGTAGGAGCCTTTGCAACAGAGATAGTTCTATTAATACTTTGAGTAATCGCATTGCCACTAATTGGTGCACTTACCCCATTAACTGAGAAGCTGCCGTTCCAGGTAATCCTTAAATTTACTGAGTACTCACCACTGCTTTTATAGGTGTGGGTGATGCCACCAATTGGAAATGGGGCGCCTTGAATAGTAGTTATAAACAAAGCCCCATCACCAAAGGACCAGGTAAAGGTAGGAGTTAGATTGACATAGACCAGCACATCTAAGATGGGAACTAATGCGCTAAATCTTGTTGGAGTCTGGGTCCAAAAATAGACTGGCAGATTAACTAGCGGATCATTCTCTGGTTGAAAATTTATATCACCTACCGGCAAAAGCTTTACCAACTTATCTGACAGAGATACTGCAGCTGGCTTTGAGATAGCTTTTGCAACCACCTTCTTGGTTACAACCGGTTTTGGTTTAATTGTTGGCTTAAAGGTTGGTTTAGGAGTTGGCTTAATTGTCACTATCGGCTTTGGTTTAGCAACCGGCTTTTTGGTAGCAGGTTTTGGGGTTGGTTTAGCAGCTCCTTTTTGGGCGGTAATAATTAATTGATTATCTTCAGTAAAGACATCAACACAGGTTTTATCCAAGCAATCTGCAGCTGCAAATGCTGCTGGCATTGGTAGTAGAAAGAGCAGAATAATTATTTGATATCGCTTAATAGCCAACCTCCATCGGTATAGGTAACAATAAATTGATTCTTTATTTCAGATTTACTCCAGATCACACTTTGCCTACTTGCCTTATCTATCTTTCTTAAATCACCTCGGTGCACTACTACCTCAAAACTCTTCTGGGTTAAGCCATCACTTATTACCTTGACACTTCTTAATTGATAATCACCACCGATTAAGGTGGCGGTTTTAAGTAATCGGGCAATTCGCCCTGCAATATCAAGGCAGCCGCAATTGGCAGTTGCAGCAACTTTTATGTACTCAAAATCACCGGCGAGGGCAAGATTTAACCCATCAACATAATTAATTATTGGCGCAAGTGAGTTTGCTTCAACATTTGGCAGATAACCCATCCCTTGCTGATCTGAGTAATTAGTACTCGGGGCATCTGCAGCTACTCCAGTTGGGGCAAGTGCACCCTCTGCTCTTGCGCATGCAGTTAATAAAAGTGGCAGCAATAAGATGGTAATTAATCTGAATAAAAGCACTGGGGTAATCTAAATAATGCACCGAGATCCTCGCTTAAATATTGCATAAATCTGTGAATTAAGCGGTTGTGTGTAAAACTAGGGTTATGGCATACCGCGATGGTGATGGATGGATTAATTGTGATTGCGGTGGCAAACATTGGGGGCTACATGGCGCAGCCGGATTACTTTTAGTAAGAGATAAAACCATTCTTATGCAACATCGGGCGCCTTGGGTTCACAATGGTGACACCTGGGGTATTCCAGGTGGAGCCCGCGACTCTCATGAGAGCGTAACCCAGGCTGCAATTAGAGAGGCAATTGAGGAGGTTGGAATTAGTAGTGATGATTTAACAACGGGTGAGATTTTTATTGATGATCATCAAGTTTGGAGTTATCAAACTGTAATTGCCACAGCACACCCGCAGTTAGTAGCCCATGAGGCAAATGATGAATCTAAAGAGGTGGCCTGGGTAGCTTTTGATGAGGTTACGACTATGAACCTTCATCCAAGCTTTGCAAAAACTTGGCCCGCACTCCTTGCTATCTTAAAAAAACTTTAATCTTTATCTTTTAAATACTGCGCATCTAACCTACGCAGCGCCTCCTTAATTACCTCACCATCGTGGGTGCGCCAAAATGGTGGCATTGAGTTTAAAAGAAGTGAGCCATATCTTTTATTAACAATTCGAGAATCTAAGATTGCAACCACTCCCCGGTCATCTAATGATCTAATTAATCTGCCCGTTCCTTGGGCAAGCAATAATGCCGCTCTTGGAAGTGAGATCTGCATAAAACCAGAGCCACCTGCTGCATCTGCCTCTGCTGCCCTTGCTGATAAGACTGGTTCATCAGGACGTGGAAATGGAATGCGATCGATGGCAACTAATGTGCAGGAAGGTCCTGGCACATCAATACCCTGCCACAATGAAATAGTGCCGAGTAAAATAGAGCGCTCATCTTTGGCAAACTTTTCAACTAATGGTCCAACTGAATCTCCTCTTCGCTGAGTAATAATTGGCAATTTAAGCTCAGCTAATACTTTTCTTAAATGTTCATCTGCCATCTCAACTCCGCGCCAAGATGAGAACAAAGCTAAGGTGCGACCACCTGCTGCCTCAATTAACTCACCTAATTCAGTTAGAGCCTCCTTCGATGGCCCATCTCTACCTGGCTCTGGTAGATCCTTTGGTAGATAAAGCATTCCCTGGTTTGCAAAATCAAATGG
>CANKTS010000083.1:0-4119 GCA_947486485.1 Actinomycetota bacterium
ACACAAAATCTTTCGCCAACAACTCCTGCAATCATGATCTCACCTGAGGTTGCGCCATAGCCAATTACATTTCCTGCAATAACATTTTTACTGGATTCAAACTTTGCCCGCTCATCTGGCCTAATAATTACTCGCCCACCTGATAAGCCCTTTGCCACATAATCATTACTATCACCATAAAGTCGAAGTGTTAAGCCAGATGGAATAAAAGCACCAAAGGATTGACCAGCTGAACCATGGAAAGTTATATCAATTGTGTCTGCTGGTAATCCGCCGCCGCCATACTTTCTCGTAATTTCAGCACCCAACATTGTGCCAACAGTTCTGTTCACGTTACGAACTGACATTTCTAATCTGACAGGGGCTGCTTTATCTAATGCTGCTGCTGATAACTTAATTAATTCATTATCTAATGCAGCAGATAACCCGTGGTCCTGAATACTCTCATTTTTGCGAGGTGAATTATCACTTGGTACAAGTAATAATGGAGTGAGATCTAAGCCGATCGCTTTCCAATGATCAACCGCTGATCTAGTATCTAGTAACTCAACCTGGCCGATTGCATCTGCCAAACTCTTAAAGCCAAGTTGGGCTAGTAACTGCCTCACCTCTTCAGCAATATATTCAAAGAAGGTTTCCACAAACTCTGGCTTGCCGGTAAATTTTTTACGTAACTCAGGATTTTGAGTAGCAACTCCAACTGGGCAGGTATCTAAATGACAAACTCTCATCATTACGCAACCTGAAACTACAAGAGGTGCGGTCGCAAAACCAAACTCCTCAGCTCCTAATAGCGCTGCAATTAAAACGTCACGACCGGTTTTCATCTGGCCATCAACTTGAACCACAATACGATCACGCAAACCATTTAACATCAAGGTTTGTTGTGTTTCGGCCAATCCAAGTTCCCATGGTGCACCAGCATGCTTAAGTGATGTCAACGGAGAAGCACCAGTACCACCATCATGGCCTGAGATTAAAACAACATCAGCATGCGCCTTACTTACTCCAGCAGCAACTGTTCCAACCCCAACCTCAGCTACTAACTTCACATGAACTCTGGCATTTTTATTAGCATTTTTTAAATCATGGATTAATTGCGCAAGATCCTCTATGGAATAAATATCATGGTGCGGTGGTGGTGAAATTAAGCCAACGCCAGGAGTTGAGTAACGAACTTTTGCAATCCAAGGATAAACCTTGTTACCTGGAAGTTGTCCACCCTCACCAGGCTTTGCACCCTGTGCCATTTTTATTTGAATATCATCGGCATTAACTAAGTACTCACTAGTCACACCAAACCTGCCACTTGCAACCTGTTTAATTGCCGAGCGTCTTGAATCACCATTTGCATCTAAAGTATTACGAGCAGGATCCTCTCCCCCTTCGCCAGTGTTTGATTTACCACCGATACGGTTCATTGCAATAGCTAAGGTCTCATGTGCCTCCTGCGAGATTGATCCATATGACATGGCGCCAGTTGCAAATCTTTTTAAGATCTCTGATACAGGTTCGACCTCATCAATTGAGATTGGAGTGCGAACTCCCTCTTTAAAATTAAATAAGCCACGTAGTGTCATTAACCTGCGTGATTGATCATCAACTCGGGCTGTATAACGCTTGAAGACATCAAATCTCTTTTCCCTAGTTGCATGTTGCAAGGTAAAGACTGTCTCTGGATCAAATAGGTGCGGCTCACCTTCGCGCCGCCATTGATACTCGCCACCAATTTGCAAACGCTTAGCACCAGGAATCTCACCGCCTGGTGGGTATGCGATGTGGTGACGCCGAATTGTTTCTTGCGCAATTATTTCAATTCCTACCCCACTCAATCGTGAGGTGGCACCAACAAAGTACTCATCAACAATCTCTTTTGATAAGCCGATTGCCTCGAAAATTTGTGCTCCAGTGTAAGAAGCAATAGTTGAAACACCCATCTTAGACATCACCTTTAAAACACCCTTACCTAATGATTTAATTAAATTTCTAACCGCTTTCTCAGGTGTTAATCCAGTAATTACTCCTTGCCGTACTAAATCTTCAGCACTCTCCATGGCAAGGTATGGATTAACCGCTGCTGCACCAAATCCAATAAGTAAGGCAACATGGTGAACCTCACGAACCTCACCACTTTCAACAACCACACCAACTTTAGTTCTAGTTTTCTCACGAATTAAATGGTGATGTACTGCTGAGAGTAAAAGTAGTGACGGAATCGGTGCATTCTCTGCATCACCATCACGATCAGATAAAACAATAATTCTGGCACCTTCATCAATAGCTTTTGAAACCTGCCGGCGAATCTCATCAATTTTAGATACTAGCGATCTACCCCCGCCAGCAATTGGAAATAATCCCCGCACAACATGAGAGGTAAAACCTGGTTGATCATCATCAGCATTAACATTAATAATTTTAGCTAACTCATCATTATCAATTACTGGAAATTGTAATGAGATCTGTCGACATGAAGCAGGACCTGGATCTAACAGATTGTGCTCTGGTCCAATTGATCCACCAAGTGAGGTAACTAGCTCTTCGCGGATAGCATCTAACGGTGGATTTGTTACCTGTGCAAATAACTGTGCAAAGTAATCAAATAATAATCTTGGTTTTTCAGATAGGGCAGCAATTGGTGTATCAGTTCCCATAGAACCAAGTGGTTCCGCTCCATTCTTTGCCATCGGGGTAATAATTAACCGCAACTCCTCCTCGGTGTAACCGAATGCACGTTGGCGGCGTACAACAGATGAGTGTGGATAAACAATATGCTCTCTAGCGGGTAGATCACTTAATCTAACTAAACCTGCAGAGAGCCACTCTCCATAAGGAGCTGCGGCGGCAAGTGAATCTTTTATCTCTTCATCCTCAATAATCCGACCAGCCTCAATATCGACTAAAAACATCTTGCCCGGCTGCAATCTGCCTTTGCGAACAATTTTTTCTGGCGCAAAATCAAGTACACCGACCTCACTTGCTAACACAACTAGACCATCCTCGGTTACCCAAAATCTTGAAGGGCGTAACCCATTGCGGTCTAAAACTGCGCCAACTTGTTTACCATCAGTAAATGTCACACAAGCTGGTCCATCCCATGGCTCCATTAATGCGGAGTGAAAGGCATAAAAATCTCGGCGCTCATCCGTCATAGTGGTGTTGTTCTCCCACGCCTCCGGAATCATCATTAGTACTGAGTGTGGCAAAGATCTGCCACCTAAATATAAAAGCTCTAACACTTCATCAAAGGAGGCAGAGTCACTACCGGAGTTATTTACAATTGGAAACAATCGCTTTAGATCACCTGGTATTAAATCACTCTGTAATAATGTTTCACGCGCGCGCATCCAATTACGATTTCCTTTAACAGTATTGATCTCACCATTATGAGCGATATAACGATATGGATGAGCAAGTGGCCAAGAAGGAAATGTATTTGTAGAAAATCTGGAGTGAACTAGCGCCAGCGGTGATTCAACAAGAGGATTAGATAGATCAGGAAAGAACTCCTCTAACTGCCCGGTAGTTAACATACCTTTATAAACAATGGTGCGGGAGGAAAGGGATGGTACATAAATAGGCAGCGTGTGCTCAACTCGTTTTCGCAGGCAGAAAACCATTCGCTCAAGTACTAAGTCCTGCTCATTTTTTAAACCAGCGATAAATATTTGCTGAAAATCTGGCATTACTGAGAGAGCAGTTTTTCCGAGGGATACTGAATTTATTGGCAGATTTCGCCAACCCAGAATTTGTAACCCCTCTTCATCCGCAATCTTTGCGATTTTCTCTTTATAACCAATCTCATTTGGCTGAACAAAAAATAATCCCGTGGCATACTCACTTATCTTTGGAAGTGGAAAATCAACCACTGAGCGATAAAATTTATCGGGAATTTGAATTAATATTCCAGCGCCATCTCCACTATCTGGTTCAGCACCCGATGCACCGCGATGCTCTAGGTTTCGAAGCGCAGTTAAAGCCTTAGACACAATCTCATGGGTCGGTAATTTATTTAAAGTTGCAACCATCGCAACACCACAAGCATCATGTTCGTTGGCAGGGTCATACAACCCAGTTGCTTTTGGGGTGGTTGAAAAAAGATTGCTATTTTTCAATTTAAAA
>CANKTS010000084.1:0-4045 GCA_947486485.1 Actinomycetota bacterium
GAATCAACATTAGGAACTGGCCAAAAAACTGATCTGGCAACTGAGCCAGATAAATTTAATGATGTCCACCAATTAGCTTTAACAGTTGGACTGCCATACTGCTTATTATTTGGCGCAGCCGCTAATCGTTGAGCTACCTCACTTTGCACCATTACTACTCCACGAGTAATTGATGGAAAGTGCTCAAGGAGAGTTAGTAGTACTGGTACTGAGATGTTATATGGCAAATTTGCAACTAAAACAGTTGGATTAATTGGTAACTTTGTTAATCCCATTGCATCTTGATTAAGAACAACTAATTTATTATCAGAAAATCCATGTGCGGTTGCAGTAATTGGCAATTGTTTTGCTAGTCGGTCATCGATCTCAACTGCCATGACCTGCTTTGCAACCTCAAGTAATGCCAAGGTAAGTGAACCTAATCCGGGTCCAATTTCTAGTGCAATATCTTTATTATCAATCTCTGCTAACTTAACAATTTTTCGACAAGTGTTGGCATCAACTACAAAATTTTGACCTAGCTTTTTAGTTGGCTTTAAATCAAGAGTGGCTGCAAGTGATCTAATCTCAGCAGCTCCCAGTAGATTACTCATTAGAAAGTACCAAAGATACGTTCGGCATTCTCTGATATCGCTTGTGCTAAGTAATCAACTGACTCACCCCGCAGATCGGCAATCACCCGCAAGGTATTTGGAATCTGAGCTGGGGTATTAAGTGCGCCACGATTTGGCATTGGAGATAAAAATGGTGAATCTGTTTCAACTAACAATTGCTCAATTGGCACTAACACCACTGCCTCCCGCAGATTAACTGCATTTTTAAAGGTGACTGTGCCAGCAAAGGAGAGAATGTAATTATTTGCAATGCACTCACTAGCCATCACAGCATCTCCGGAGTAACAATGAAAGATCGTGTTTTCAGGAGCTCCCTCCTCAATTAATAAATCAAGTACCGCTCGGTGGGAGTCACGATCATGTATAACTAAAGCTTTTTTGAAATCCTTTGCCATCTTTATATGACGGCGAAATGAGTACCTTTGCTTATCTTGTAATTCAGGTGGGGTACGAAAAAAATCAAGTCCAGTCTCACCAATTGCTCTAACTCGTGGATGTGATGCTAAATCTTCAATTATTTTTAAATCTTTTTCTAAATCCTCAACTACTGGTGCCTCATTTGGGTGAAGGGCTACCGCTGCTAATACTCTGCCAGGGAAAGATTGCGCGCATTTAACCGACCAAGCAGATTGCTCAGCTGAATAGCCAACCTGCACAACTCGATCAACACCAACCGACGCTGCCTCATCGAGAGTTGCTTTAATTAATGGTGAATCCGGCTCGCTATTATGAATTAACTCTAGGTGCGCATGTGAGTCAACAGTCTTACTATTAAGTGGTACTGGTAGCGCGGCAGGTTTTCGATCAAGATCGCGGTTGTGACGATCTGCCATAAATTACTTAACCTCTTCTAATCTAGGAAAGAGCACATCTGTCTTTGTAACAACACTTCCAGCAGGAAGTTGGCCCCAATCTGCTACCTTGCTAATTTGTTGTTTGCCAATATCTCCTAGCGAAGATTGTGCACCAAGGCTTTGCCAAAGTTTCTCAGTTACCGCAGGCATTACTGGATGGAGTAGTACGGCAAGTGCACGAAGTGACTCTGCGGTGTTATATAAAATTGCCTCAAGTTTTGGCCTAAGTGAATCATCCTTAGCAACCACCCACGGCTGTTGCTCAGTTACATAACCATTTACTCGCTTACAAAAATCCATAATCGCGTTGATGCCGCCTTGAAAATCAAGGGCGCAAATTGCATCATCTGCACTCTTAACAGTTTTTGTGAGCATTGCAGCTAAATCATTATCTTTTGCCACTGATGGGATTTTATTATCACAATACTTTTCAATCATCGCAATTAAACGTGATGCTAAGTTGCCGAAATCATTTGCTAACTCACTGGTATAGCGAGCTGCCATATCCTCCCAAGAGAATGAGCCATCAGTTCCAAAGGGAATTGCTCGCAAAAAGTAGTAGCGAAAAGCATCTACACCAAAATCTTTTGTAATATCACTGGGCTTAATTCCAGTTAACTTACTTTTGGACATCTTTTCACCCCCTACTAACAACCAGCCATGAGCAAATACTTTTTTAGGAGTTGGTAATCCTGCCGCCATTAACATTGCTGGCCAAATAATTGCGTGAAAGCGCAAAATATCTTTACCTACTAAATGCACATCAGCTGGCCAAGTTTTTGCAAATTTCTTTCCACCTTCACTAGTCAGATCATCACCTAAACCAACTGCGGTTGCATAATTTAACAATGCATCAAACCAAACATAAATTACCTGCTTGGTATCCCAAGGAACTGGAATACCCCAATCAAATGTCGAGCGAGAGATAGAGAGATCTCTAACCTCTCCCTCTAAAAATGAAACTACCTCATTTCGAGCACTTGCTGGTTCACATGCACCAGGGTTTGCTTTGTAGTAATCAAGTAGTGGTTGTCTAAATGCTGATAACTTAAAAAACCAGTTATCTTCACTAAGCATTTCAACCGGTTTTGAGTGAATCTTGCACTTACCCTCATCTAGATCACCGGGAAGTTTAAACTCTTCACATCCAATGCAGTATGGTCCTTCAAACTTACCGGCATAAATATGGCCTGCATCTTTAAGGCTTTGCAGAAATCGCTGTACTCGCTCGGTGTGACGCGGCTCTGTGGTACGAATAAAATCATCATTGACAATATTTAAATCTTTCCAAACTGGCTTCCAAGCTGATTCAACTAAATTATCACACCAATCTTGAGGTGCAGCCTTATTACTTTGCGCAGTATTTAATACCTTCTGGCCATGCTCATCGGTTCCAGTTAAATACCAAACAGATTCACCGCGCTGACGATGCCAACGAGTTAATACATCACCTGCCACAGTTGTATAGGCATGACCAATATGCGGGGCATCATTTACATAGTAAATCGGCGTTGTTAAATAAAAGGATTTATCAGCCATGATCAGATCTTATCGCCACTTTTATATGCAACCATGGCATCAAATACAACTCGCTTTGAAACTGCATTTTCTTTAGCAACCTGCGCGATCGCCTCTTTTCTACTCTCCCCGGCCGCTTCCTGCTTTAGTACTAACTTAATTAACTCTTCTTCAGAAAACTCTCTACTACCTGGATCAAAGCCTTCAATCACAATTGTTAGTTCACCCAAAATATCCTTTGAATTTGCCCAGGTGATTAACTCAGAGATTGGCCCACGAACTACCTCTTCATAATGCTTACTCATCTCTCGGCATATTGTGCCATTTCGATCTGAACCAAATGACTCTGATGCATCTGCTAATGATTCAACAATTCGATGCGGTGCTTCAAAGAAAATAATGGTGCGCTCTTGTTGGGCAAGTTCATTAAACCATTTAGATCTTGCTCCTTTTGTGCGGGGCGGAAAGCCTTCAAAGCAAAAACGATCTGTTGGCAAACCAGAAAGTAATAGCGCAGTTGTTACTGCGCTCGGACCAGGTAATACCTTTACTTGAATATTTTCGGCAAGTGCTGCTCTAATTAATCGATAACCTGGATCTGAAATTCCGGGTGCACCAGCATCAGTTACTACCAAAATATCTTTTTGCGATTTTAAAATTGTAGTCAGCTCTAACAGCCGCTCACTCTCATTGCCTTCAAAAAAAGAGATTACTTTGGCGTTGTGCTTAATATTTAACTCTTGGCATAATCTAGAAAACTTACGTGAATCCTCAGCTGCAACATACTGTGCATCTTGGATCACCTGAATTAGATGAGCGGATACATCCCGTACATCACCGATCGGTAGGCAGGCCAGAATTAACACCTGATAATTCTCTCAGGTTATTTTGCTACCGGCTTCTCCTTTACTCATAGGCTTATCTCATGACCCGGTCCCGCCTGCTACAGATCAAGCCAATCACTTTAATTATCGGTTTTGCACTCAGCTTACGGCTTTGGCAATTAGATCGACCTAAGGGCTATATCTTTGATGAGCTTTACTATGCAAAAAATGCTAA
>CANKTS010000085.1:0-3964 GCA_947486485.1 Actinomycetota bacterium
AACGGAGCGGTGAATTCATCATTATCTAAAACTGTTTCTTTGTATGAAACTTTGATACCGGTCTGTTCTTCAAATGCAACCAGTGAAGGATTTTCTTGGGTATCTTCGTCATAATCTAAATATTCAGTCCAATTTGCCCAACGAACCGCAGTTGCATCAGCGCTACCACCACCTCCACAAGCTGCCAAAGTTGCTGCTGCTCCTGCTGCGCCAACTCCTGCCAACACATTACGCCGCGTTAAAGACTTACTAATTATCTTTTTAATCTCTGATGGAATTGAATTATCGGCTGCTAATTTTTTATGTAGATTTGTGTTGGAATTCTGGTTAGTCATTGAATCACCTTCTCTTAAGAGCTCAATCGATGAGCGGCTTTGGCGAAAGCCTAGACCTGAATCAGCCTGCTGTCGCCAGTTTTATGTAAAGAAATTGTAAATATTTAAGATTAATTCTTGGCTAAATTAGGCATTTAGGTTGGTCATTACATGCTTGATGCGGGTGTACTCATCAAAGCCATAACCGGAGAGATCCTTGCCGCCACCTGAGTGCTTAAAGCCACCATGCGGCATCTCAGCAACCATCGGAATATGAGTATTAATCCACACACATCCAAAATCAAATGCCTTTGCCATTCTCATCGCACGGCCATGGTCCTTAGTCCAAACACTAGATGCCAAGCCATACTTAACTCCGTTTGCGTAGCGAACCGCTTGCGCCTCATCGGTAAATTTCTGCACAGTAATAACTGGCGCAAATATCTCATTTTGAATCATCTCATCATCTTGCTTTAGATCAGCTATCACAGTTGGATTCCAAAAGTATCCAGGGCGCGCAATTGCACTTCCACCTGCGGTAATTCGAGCATGAGAGGGCGTGCGATCAATAAAGCCTTGCACTCTAGCTAACTGGCTAGCGTTATTTACTGGACCAACTAATACATCCTCATGTGGCATGCCAACTTTAATTACATTTTTCGCTTGCTCAGAAAGTAGTGCAACCACATCATCATAAGCACTTGCTTCAACTAAAACTCTAGTTGCAGAGGTGCAATCTTGGCCGGCGTTAAAGTAACCAGCGATTGCAATCCACTCACAAGCTGCTTGCAGATTTGCATCATCAAAGATTACAACTGGTGCTTTACCACCTAGCTCTAAGTGAACCTTCTTTAAATTCTTTGCCGCACTCGTTGCAACCTCCATACCGGCACGTACTGAACCAGTAATTGAGACCATCTGCGGAATTTCATGTTCAACTAATGCCCGGCCAGTATCACGGTCACCGATCACAACATTGATTACACCCTCTGGTAGAAACTCCTGCATTAACTCCGCCATCCAAAGTGTTGAAACTGGCGTGGTATCACTTGGTTTTAATACAACAGTATTCCCGGCTGCAATTGCTGGCGCCCACTTCCAAACTGCCATCATCATTGGGTAATTCCAAGGTGTTACCTGCGCGCAAACTCCAATTGGTTCACGTCTAATAAAAGATGTGTGTCCTTTAAAGTACTCACCTGCTGCTTTGCCCTCTAGATTTCTAGCAGCGCCAGCGAAGAATCTAATCTGGTCCAACATTGGGCCAATTTCTTCTGCCCGAGTTACCGCAATTGGTTTACCGGTATTCTCTGATTCAATTCCAATTAACTCCTCACTTCGCACCTCAATTGCATCAGCAATTTTATTAATAGCTTTTTGTCGCTCCCCTGGAGTTGAATCCTTCCAACTTTCAAACGCGCTCGCTGCTGCTTTCATCGCCTTATCAACATCGGATGCGTTAGAGACTGGCGCTTTTGCAAAGACCTCACCAGTTGATGGATTAATTAAATCTTGAACCTTCTCAGAGCTTTGACTTACATACTTACCGTTAATAAAGTTTTGTAGCGTCTTCACTTAACACTCCCTGGTTATTAGATTATCAAGTCTAGTTATTCTAACAACTCTTATCAATACTTAAGAATTACCTGAAACCTCAGCAGCGGCTAATTGACCGCAAGCACCGTCAATCTCCCGCCCTCTGGTATCGCGAACTGTTACTGCAACTGAGTACCCCTCTAAGATCTCAACAAATGCTGCCTCATCTTCGCGCCGGGAGGCGGTCCACTTAGAGCCAGGGGTTGGGTTTAACGGAATTAAATTAACATGTGCATTTCTATTTTTAAGTAATCTTCCCAATAGATCAGCTCGCCAAGCTTGATCATTAATATCTCTAATTAATGCATACTCTATTGAGTATCTTCTGCCAGTCTTCATCTCATACTTATCTGCCGCCGCAAGTACCTCCTTTACCTGCCAGCGAGAGTTAACTGGCACTAAAGTATTTCGCAGCTCATCATCTGGAGTGTGAAGTGAGATAGCAAGTGTTACGGGTAGATCCTCTTGAGTTAACTTTTCAATACCACTTACCAAACCAACTGTAGAAAGAGTTACCGACCGCGCACCAATACCTAACCCATCTGGCTGTGGGTTTGTAATATTTCTAATACTTTGCATCACCGCTTTGTAATTAGCCATCGGCTCACCCATGCCCATAAAGACCACATTAGATAACCGAGTTGGTCCTCCTGGCATCTCACCTAGATCACAAACACGAGCTGCCATTACAACCTGGGCGGTTATCTCACCTGCACTTAGATTTCTAGTAAGTCCTGCCTGACCTGTTGCGCAAAACGGGCAGCCCATGCCACAACCTGCTTGGGAGGAAATACAAACTGTGGTGCGATCGGTGTAACGCATTAAAACTGATTCAACTAAGACACCATCATGTAAGCGCCATAGATCTTTTCTAGTCTTTCCGCCATCACAGGTAACTGATTTAACTAAGGTTAATAACTTTGGTAAAAAGGCATCTGCAAGTGAGCTGCGCAGCTCCTTTGGGATATCGGTAAAGCTTTCAACATCATCGTTGTGGTGGGTAAATAAATGAACTGCTAGTTGATTTGCTCTAAATGCTGGCAAACCTAACTCTTCAGCCCGCTCTTTGCGCTCTGCCACCGTTAGATCTGCTAAATGAATTGGAGTTTTCTTTTTAGCAATTGGTGCATCAAATACTAAATCAACCATTTATAAATACCGAGCAATAAGCTCTAACGCAAACCAAACAGCTGGTGCGGTAAAGAGGGCAGAATCTAATCGATCCATTATTCCGCCATGTCCTGGTAATAAATTAGACATATCTTTAATCGCTAAATCTCGCTTTATTGCTGATTCAATTAGATCACCACAGGTAGCGGTGATTACTGCCATTAGGCCAATTGCTGCGCCAACTAACCAAGAGGTTTCAAATAGGGAGTGAAAAATAAATGAACCACCTATTAATGCAGCAACAGCGCCACCGATTAAGCCCTCCCAACTTTTCTTAGGGCTAATACTTGGCGCAAGTTTATGTCTACCAATTAGCACACCCGTAAAGTATGCAAATGTGTCATTGCAGGCAATTAATGCAACTAAGGTGAAAATCCGCTTAACCCCATCTGGATCATTTGCAAGTAGCAAAATAAAGCCACCAAGAATTGCTAGGTAGAAGATAATAAAAACGGCTGAGGTTGAGCGTTTAATAAAATCTTTTTGCGAAATAAGTAGTAGAAAAACCATCAAAATTGGAATAACAAGACCAGCTGATACCGCTAACCCTTGGGTATTACCGCTCCAAGTTGCCACTAACAAAATAGTGGCGGCGATCATTAATGCGTAATCAGGTAGTTCAATTCCACCAGTGCGATAGGCATGGGCTAACTCCCGTACACCCAACATAATTACTACCCAGATCAGTACAAAAAATAAGAGCGGTGCGGTGCTAATTGTGCCAAAGATTAAGCCAAGTAAAAGAAAGGAAACTATCATTGATGGAAGTAACTTGCGGCCTGCGCGCTTATTTATCGCATCATTAATTGCGTGCAGATCAGCCATCATTAAACCTCTAGTAACTCAACTTCTTTATGCTTAAGCAAATCATCAATCTTTGCCAC
>CANKTS010000086.1:0-3939 GCA_947486485.1 Actinomycetota bacterium
AATACTCTCTACCTGAGTAATTGTGTCAAAGGTGCGACCGGTATATAACTGCAGATCAACATAACTTGCAGGTTCAAGGCGTGCACCAAATCTAGATTTAGTACGCCGCACTCCCTTTGCTACCGCTTTAATTCGGCCATGATCTCTAGTAAATAAAGTGATAATTCGATCGGCCTCACCTAATTTTTGGGTGCGAAGCACAATCGCCTGATCGCGGTATAAGGGCATACCCCTAAAGTTACTAGAGTAGTAAGACGGAGTTAGTTAACGAACTGCGCGATTAATTGAAGAGATTACCGCTTTCAGCGCAGCAGTTGTTGTGCTGGGATCAATTCCCACTCCCCAATAAACCTTGCCAGCAATCTCACACTCAAGATATGCCGCAGCCTTAGCATCCCCACCTGCAGAGAGTGCGTGCTCGTAGTAATCTAAAACACGCAGAGAAAGTTTTGGTTCATGCGCATTGATAATCGCTACAAAAGCTGCAATTGGGCCATTACCTTTCCCAGATAATTTCTTACTATCGCCCTTATCAAGTAATTCAATAGATAGATCAACATCCTTATCCATTTGAGATGTTTGTGAAAGAGCTGCTAATTTAAAGCGGCCCCATTGATTATCTTTAGCTGGCAAGTACTCATCTTCAAAGGTGTGCCACATAGCTTCCGGTGATACCTCACCACCTTCTGAATCGGTAAGTGACTGAATAACCTGGCTGAACTCAATCTGTAATCTGCGGGGTAGATCAAGTTGATGCTCATGCTTCATCAGGTACGCCACTCCACCTTTACCAGATTGGCTATTTACTCGGATAACAGCTTCATAAGAGCGGCCAATATCTTTTGGATCAATTGGTAGATATGGAATTGCCCAGGTAAATTTCTTTTGATCAACACCTGCAGCCTTGGCATCTTTTTCCATATGCTCAAAGCCTTTTTTAATTGCATCTTGGTGTGAGCCAGAAAATGCAGTAAAGACTAAATCTCCCCCATATGGATGACGCTCTGGCACTCTAAGTTGATTGCAGTACTCAACTGTTCGCCTAATCTCATCAATATCTGAGAAATCAATCATTGGATCAATACCATGGCTTAATAAATTAAGTCCTAAGGTAACTAAACAAACATTTCCAGTTCGCTCACCATTACCAAATAAGGTTCCTTCAATTCGATCAGCCCCGGCTAAGTATGCAAGCTCTGCTGCTGCAACCCCTGTGCCACGATCATTGTGCGGGTGCAAAGATAAAATCACGCTGTCGCGATACTTTAAATTACGGTGCATCCACTCAATTGAATCGGCGTAAATATTTGGTGTTGCCATCTCAACTGTGGCTGGCAGATTCATTATTGTTTTCCAAGCAGGTGTTGGTTTCCAAATATCATTTACCGCATTACAAACTTCAACCGCATACTCAAGCTCTGTTCCAGTGTATGACTCAGGTGAGTACTCAAATGAGACCAAAGTTTCTGGCACAGTTTTTACTAAATCTAAACAGATCTGGGCGCCATCGGTTGCGATCTTTTTAATGCCATCTTTATCTTGGACAAAGACAACTCGCCGTTGCAAGGTTGAGGTTGAGTTATATAGATGAACGATTGCCTGCTTTGATCCTTTAATTGATTCAAAGGTTCGCTCAATTAATGGCTTACGAGCTTGGGTTAATACCTGAATAATTACATCATCTGGTATTAATTTATCTTCAATAATCTTGCGGATGAAATCAAAATCTGTCTGACTAGCTGCCGGAAAGCCAACCTCAATCTCTTTGTAACCCATCTTGACCAGTAACTTAAACATGGCAAGTTTGCGATTAGCATCCATTGGATCAATTAATGCTTGATTGCCATCTCGTAAATCAACTGAGCACCACTTAGGTGCTTTGCTCATTTTTTTAGTTGGCCAGGTTCGATCAGTTAAGCCACCATTATTGGGAAATGGATTAAATGGGGCATAACGCGATATTGGCATATCTGATTTACTTTGTTCTGGAAAGTTACTCATTTTTATTTCTCCTCATCGATTAAAAGTGGTCTACCGGTGCGACCAACCTCCGCGACGAGGAGGCCGGTTACTTGGCCCCGTCGCGGCAGATAAGTGAGAGTGCGCGCAAAGAAAGAGTTAGTACCAATGAGCTCTTTCCTGCGGTCAACATGGGTTAAGGCTAACTCAGATTAAAGATTTAAGCCAAATAATCATAAAAATTCATTTTCTTTACGAGATATATTGCCTATCTTTAGGTCATGTCGATCCAGACTAACCGCCCGTTCGCGGCCCCACGGCCAAATCAGTATCCACCAATTCCTGATCCAATACATCGCAAAGATTGGTATGGCAATTCATTTCTGCCAGGGCCTAATCCAATTTTCTCAGATTTAATTACCGCAACCTTTATGGTTAACACTCCAAAGTTTTTACTTAAGATGCAACGCAGATATGGCAATACTTGTTCATTCTTCTTATCCCGTAGATTATTTATTGGACTCTTCTCACCATCGGCTGTGCATGAGGTAACAGTTGCCCAGCAACATAATTTTGTTAAAGGGGTTGGCTTTGCCCGAATGCGCAAGGTTTTAGGTGAGGGCTTATTAACAAATGAGGAGCCAATTCATTTAGCTCACCGGCGAATGATGCAACCACCCTTTCACCATGGAAATTTAGATTCTTATGTAGCAATTATGCATAACATAATAAATGAGCACACCAATAACTGGCGGGATAAATCAAGTATTGATCTAGCGCCGGAGATGATGGCATTGACTCTAGAAATTGTTTCGCAATGTTTATTTGGGCTGGACTCACATCAATACACCAAAGATATTGCTGAATCTATGGAGGTGGCGATTGATCGAATTGAACGAACCATGTTGCCAGGTCTTGAGCGATTTGATAAATCAGCATTTAGATACTTTAAAAAGTTTGAGATTGCCTCTGATAATTTAGTAAATATTGCTGAGGCAATTATAAATAAGCGGCTTGCAGGTAATGAGAAGAAAGATGATGATCTGCTGGGAATACTTCTGCAGATGAGAGATCAGATCTCAATTGATCATATTAGAGATGAGGTTTTGACTTTAATCTTAAGCGGCCATGAAACTACTGCAAATGTTATGAGTTGGGCATTTTCCTACCTTTCTAAAAATACGGTAGTTAGAAAAGCATTAGAGGATGAAGCAGATAAGGCTGCTTGGATAAAAGAGAATCGCAGCCCTACCTATCAAGAGTTAGAAGATAGCTCACCAGTTGCCTCTGCTATTTTGCAAGAGACAATGAGACTTGCTCCCCCGGTTTGGGTAGCGCCAAGAATTGCAATTGTTGATTGCGAAATTGATGGAGTTAAAATTCCAAAGGGTGCACATGTATTACTCAGTCAGTATGTAACCCACCGCAGCCCAAGGTATTTTCCAAATCCAGAGCAGTGGAAACCAGATCGTTGGGCTAGTGCCGCTTTTGAAAAATCACTTCCAAATGGTGCCTACTTCCCATTTGGGGCAGGAGGGCGAAAGTGTTTAGGTGAGTACTTTGCCTTAGCTGAGGCGAGATTGATCTTATTAATGGTGGCAAAAAACTTTAGATTAACCGGGGCGTTTCCCAAGGCACAACCTAGAGCGACATATCGGCCAAAGGGAGCGGTAAAAAATAAGGTAGCACTTCGTTAATTAGTGATACTAAAGAACTGGTAAATACCTACTTAATTCATAGGCGCTAACCTGCTTGCGATACTCATCCCACTCAGCTCGCTTATTACGCAATACATACTCAAATACATCATCTCCTAATGTTTTCTTAACTAACTCACTCTTCTCCATTGCGCTAATTGCCTCGGCTAAATCAGTAGGTAGCGGCGTAGGATTTGTATTTTCTTTCAATTCATAATTTCCCTCAACTCCTGCAAGACCAGCGGCAATAATTACCGCAAATGCTAGGTATGGATTACATGCT
>CANKTS010000087.1:0-3881 GCA_947486485.1 Actinomycetota bacterium
GCTCCTCAAACACACCAAGTAATCTGCCAAGGTTTGTGTCATCAAGTGCTGCTTCAACCTCATCCATAATATAAAACGGAGATGGCCGAGCTTTAAAGATCGCAATCATAAATGCCACTGCAACTAATGACCTCTCACCACCTGATAGAAGGGAAAGCCGCTTAACTCTTTTACCAGGCGGCCTGGCCTCAACATCAACACCTGATATCAACATATCCGATGGATTAGTAAGAATTAGCTTTCCATCACCACCTGGGAATAATCTGGCAAATACCAACTCAAACTCACGAGCAGTATCTTCAAATGCTTGGGTAAAGATTTGTTGCACACGATCATCAACCTCTTTAATAATATCAAGCAGATCTTTTTTAGTTTTCTTTAGATCCTCTAGCTGTTCAGCAAGATAACGCAGACGCTCTTCAAGGGATGAATACTCTTCTAGCGCTAATGGATTAATTTTGCCAAGTAATGTTAATGACCTTTCTGCTTGCGCTAACCGCTTCTCCTGTTGATCCCTGCGATAAGGGATTAAATCACCAGGCACAAACTCACCTTGTTCATTCTCATAAAATGTAGGCACATCATTTGTTGGTCCATACTCATTAATAAGTGTTTGAACATCAATTCCAAGCTCCTCAACCGCTTTAATCTCTAATTGTTCAATCCTTAATCTTTGTTCAGCACGAGCAATCTCATCTTTGTGAACACTAGATGTTAGACGCTCTAACTCAACCGCTAACTCTCTTCCGATTGTGCGCAGACTTAAAATCTCACCCTCCCGGCCAGATCTTGAGATCTCTAATCTTTCTCGCTCAGAACCTGCTCGCAGAATTGATGATTCAATTTGAATTAATGCCTCATAAGCAGAGTCAGCAATTTGTTGTGCAGTTATTGCGGCTTGTGCTCGATTTTCTCTACGAGAAATTAATCGTGATGTTGCTTCTCGCTCTACATTTGCTTGATTCTCTAATGCTTTAGCCCGTTGATTAATTGCATCCTTACGCTCTTCAATTGTGCGAAGACTTAATCTTGCCTCTACCTCTTTTGATCTAGCCGCAGAGACCTGAGATCGTAAATCCTCTAGGTGAGTTAGATCCGGCTCCATTGGTGTTTGGTGGGATTCAAATTGTGCAATTGCTGCTGCTAAATCCCGCTCATCAAAGGTTCGCTGCTCAGTAGCTGCATTCAACGCCAATGTGAGTCGATCCAACTCCTCGCTGGTGTTTTTAATATTTTGCCCAGCAATAGCAAGCTGTTCGGCAAGGCCAGTCATGGCAGCATCTGACTCGTTTAGCTTTGATAAGGAAATCTCATAATCTCTAGCTACTACATTTAAAGCCTCTTGTGAGCTACTCAATTCAAATTTAAGCCGATCACAATCTGCCGACACCTTTGCGACCTCAACATCACAATTTGAGGTAAGGATTGCAATTTTCTCAATTAGGTCAGCATTAGCTGAAGATGCAACAATCTCAGTTATCTCTTTAAAAGCACTTAATCTTCCTAGTGAGCCGGCGCGAAGTTTCTCAGTTACCTGTAGCTTTTCAGTAGCAACTTTTAAATGATCTTCTGCACTTTTGACTTCAAACTTTAACTTATCAAAAATAGCGTCTAAGCCAGGTTCGGTAGCGGTAAGAGAGGAGATTTGTGTTTCAATTACCGCAAAACCTTCTCGGTACTCTTTTAATCTACTCTCTGCTGAATCTTTTGCAACAGTTAATCTACTTATCTCACCCATCGTTGCATCGATACGAGATCGAAGTCCGTTGATATGCCCCTCTTGCCTTGCAGTTCCCTCGCGTTGATCTGCAATTGCGCGAAGTGAAGCGGAGACTCGATTTTCTTCCAATGCTAATTGATCCTCAATTGCTTTTAATGAGTTTGAATCAAGGTGCAGCTGCTCTTGCGAAATATTTACCTGCGATGCAAGTGTTGCCTCCTCTGCACGAAGAACTTTTGCTTCATCCTCTAACGCTTTTGGATCACGCCCAGTTGCTTTTGCCTCCTCTGCCTCCTCTGCTAAGAATCTAGCTCGCTCTGATGCTAAGTTTTGTATACCGCGAATTTGTTCGCGTTGAGCGGTTAATCGGTAAAAGTTTTCCTGTGCGCTAATTAGTTGTGGATTTTCACTTGCTGCAATTGCATCCAACTCAATCTCACGCGAGCGCGCAGTATTTAACTCCTGCTCAACCTGCTCCTTGCGCTCTCGTAAAACTGTCTCATCAGCAACCTCAGTATCCATATCTGATCGCATCCGAAGCAGATCCTCAGCTAATAACCGTAATTTTGAATCTCTAACATCAGATTGAATAATTGATGCTTTACGTGCAACCTCTGCCTGCTTACCTAATGGTCGCAGTTGCCGGCGTAGTTCAACGGTCAAATCTTGGATTCTGGCAAGATTTGTCTGCATTGAATCTAACTTTCTTATCGCTTTCTCTTTACGCTTACGGTGCTTTAATACACCGGCTGCCTCTTCAATAAAAGCACGTCGCTCCTCTGGATTTGCTAACAAGATTGCATCTAGCTGGCCTTGCCCAACAATCACATGCATCTCACGACCAATACCACTATCACTTAGTAACTCTTGAATATCTAATAATCTGGTGGTCTCACCATTTAATAAGTACTCAGATGCACCATTTCTAAACAAAACTCGAGTAATTGTTACCTCGGTAAAATCAATTGGCAGCACACCATCGGCATTATCGATTGTTACCGAAACCTCAGCACGACCTAATGGCGCCCGGCCTGATGTGCCGGCAAAGATAACATCCTCCATCTTTCCACCACGCAAAGATTTTGCACCTTGCTCACCTAAAACCCAAGAGAGGGCATCAACAACATTTGATTTGCCAGAACCATTTGGACCAACTACGCAGGTAATACCCTGTTCAAAATTTAAGGTGGTTGAGGAGGCAAAGGACTTAAACCCTTTCAGGTTCATGCTCTTTAGATACATAGCTCTACCCACTTACTCCACATAGGCGCAAACCTATCTAAAAATGGTGGCAAATCGGTGCTACTTACCGTTGGCAACGCGGACAAAAATGGGAGGAACGATTAGCAAAGGCGATTCTACGAATACCGGTTCGGCATCTAGAACATGGCTCACCAGCCCTACCATAAACGCTCAGTGACCGAGAAAAGTAGCCGCTCTCACCATTTACATTTTTGTACTGCTCATCAAAGGATGTTCCACCTGCTGCTATTGCAGATTGCATCACTTTTTTTGCACAGGAGATCAATTTTTTAATTTCGGTATCAGATAACTCTTCACAAATAATCTCAGGATGAATCTTCGCTTGCCAAAGCGCCTCATCGGCATAGATATTTCCAATCCCACTTATTATCTCTTGATTTAATAGAGCTGGCTTAATTGCAGATTTTTTAACTCTTATTTTAGAAATTACCGCCTTAAGATCAAATTCAGCTTCAAAGGGATCTAATGCAATGTGAGCAACTGAGGTTGGAATCTTCTCCTTAGCTAACTCAACAGATAACCAGCCAAAGGTGCGTTGATCAATAAATCTAATCTCACTCTTCTTACCACTTCTCCATTTACCACTTAGGCAGATCTTTGCTCGCAGATGAGCTTGTGCTGGGTAATTACTGGACTGAAGTAGTAGTTGCCCACTCATTCCAAGATGGGCAACTAATGTGAAATCTCGATCTAATTCAAACCAAAGGAACTTACCTCGCCGTTTAACTGCAGTTATTTTTGCCCCAGCCACTGTTGAAATAGGTGAGATTGAGGAGTGCTTAACCGCTCTGGGGTGAAAACTTTGTGCAGTTAAGATTCGCCTGCCAATTACATGCTTTGCAAGCCCGGCTCGGACAGTTTCAACCTCTGGTAACTCTGGCATCTGCTATCGCAAAAA
>CANKTS010000088.1:0-3881 GCA_947486485.1 Actinomycetota bacterium
ATTGTGGGAGTAATAAAACTTTGAGCAATATTTTCACCAGCTAGTAATGGCAATAACTGTAATTTACTTACCGCTCCTCTAACTGAGTTGGCGTGTAAGGTTGCCATGCCAGGTAGACCAGCATTTAAAGCGATAAGAAGATCTAAAGCCTCTGCCTCTCTAACCTCGCCAACAATAATTCGGCTTGGCCGCATTCGTAGTGACTCTTTAATTAACTTGCGCAGTGTGATCTGGCCATCTCCTTCTAAATTTGCACTCCTAGTTTGTAGCCCAATCCAATCGGGGATCTTTGGTTTTAATTCAAATACCTCCTCAATTGTTACAACCCGCTCCTGGGCTGGGATTTGATTTATCAATGCATTTAAGAATGTGGTCTTACCGGCTTGGGTACCACCACTAACTAATATGTTTAAACCCTTATCTACGCAACTTTTGAGCAGTTCAAATATCTCCTCATTTATCGAACCAAGTTCAAGTAAATCCGCCAGATTATTTGCCTTATTTAAATGTTTTCTAATATTTACCGCCCAATGCGTGGCAGTTACCTCTGGTATAGCAACATGTAATCTGCTGCCATCAGGTAATCTGGCATCAACAAATGGATTACTAACATCAAGGCGACGACCACCCCAAATTAATAAGTGCTCGATTAAATTATGCACAATCTCCTTACTTAAAACTAAATTAGTTAACTCACTTTTCCCATCTCTAGCAACAAATATTCGGCTAGGTGAGTTAATCCAGATCTCCTCAACTGCCTCATCATCGATTAGATGCTGAATAGGACCAAAGCTTTGATCTTTAGCATTTAGATTATTCATGGGCTAATTATTGGAATTTTTTGATTAACTGGTTAAGTGTTGTGGATTAAATATAACTTAGAGTTACCTACCGCTTGCCGGTTGCTAATTCTTTAGCTGTAACCTATCTATGTGGCTATACCAATCTAGTTGACTCTGCTTAGGCTCTCGATGTGAGATATTTAAATCTAGATAAGTTGGTAGTTTTTGTCTTGATCGGGAAAGTAATTGATTTCCATCACTTTGATCCTTTCCAACTAAGAATACCCAAAACCCAAGTTGGTAGGTGCGTGATATGCAATCAGATTGCCGAAAGGTATTCTTTAGTTGAAAATTTATTGATACCAACTCAGACTCTACCTCTAGTTTTAATTGCGCATTACTTAATCTATTATTTTTAAATCTAATCTCTAGAAAAGTATTAATATTTAAATTACTACAAATCATTGTTAATTGAGTTAAATTTCTATCTGATAACTGCAGATCACGTTCTACTATTTGGTTGAATCTGGCAGGTGCCATCGCACCAGTTAATAGATCAATCTCACCATTGTTAATAAAAAATAGATCTGCTGCCAACTCATCTGAGTAACTCATAATGGAGATAGAGAGTAGTATTTACTTATGAATCTGAAAAGTATCTTTACAACTGAGGCTAGTAGGGCGCGGGCCATCTACCTACTGCGGTTTGAATCATTGATTATTCTTTCAGCGGTTATTTACCTGCTAATAGCTCCACTTATTTCCGATGTGACCGCGCCAACTACGCTCTCAGCTGAGATAGGTTTTGGCTTACTTGGTTCTACCGGTCTGTGGCTGTGTGCATCTGGATTTAAAAAGCGACGCTCATTTGGTAGAGCACCCGCTGTTTTAGCTAATTTAATTGCACTAGGTGTTTCTTACTACATGATCTCTGGTAATTTATTATTAGTTGGGATTCCACTAGCCATACTTGCATTTATCACTTTATTATCCGCTCTCTTTGGCTATAGCGAATAATTACCAATCAACTACCTGTCGATCCTCCCAAAGTAATCCAGTTTTATCAGTTGCCGGATTAAAATCTCGAGTTGCCAGCCAGAGCGCGGTCTCTGCCCCCTCTTGGGCGCTGCGCGGTGCATCTGCGCCCCCCATATCAGTTCGACAATGTCCAGGACAGATTGCATCAACTAAAAATCCACGAGTGCCAAGGCCTGTTTCATGTGAAAGATTTTTTACAAATGCATTAACCCCAGCTTTACTAATTCGATATGGCGCAAGTCCGCCATGGGTACCAGGACCTGACATTCTGCCAAGACAGGCAGAGTAGATGATTACTCGTCCGGCTCGCACCTCAGTCATGGCTGGTGCTAATTGATTTACCGCAACAAATACTGAATCTAAATTAATCGATAATGTTCGTCGCCATTCTTCATCATTTGTGCGCAAGGTTTTTGACATCTTCTCACTCATTACGCCATGGGATAAAACTAAAATATCTAACACGCCAAAACCTTTAGCACTTGCCTCTTCAGTAATCTCAGTTAATACCTCGCGAAATTTTTTACTATCAGCCACATCTACCGCTCGAAACTCACAACCTAATGTTGCTGCACTTTGCTGGGCCCGCTGCCGATCTTGGCCAATGATATAAACAGAGATACCAGCGGCAATTAACCCTTTGGCGGTTTCAAATCCCAGCCCACGTGAGCCACCAGTTACTATCGCCCATTTCTTATCGCTACTCATGGCGTAACCCTGCCGTTAATTTCAGGCAGATACCAGCCAAATTTCTGTGCTAATCACCACTTTAACTGCTCAACAAAGCATATAAAGGGTTCGCCAAAGGTTGCCAATGGTTAAGATTGGCCTGTAGTAGTAATCACAATCAGATCAAAGATGGGGGCGATAGTTGAGCCAGATTGAGGCTAACACCCCGGCTAATCACTTTGGTGGCTCCTTTGGTCCTAATGAGTGGTTAGTGCAAGAGATGTATGAAAAATATCAAAGTGATCCATCGTCGGTAGATAAGTCTTGGTGGGATTTCTTTGCAGATTTTAAAAGTACTCCTTCATCACATAATTTATCAGCTGATGCAATTAAAACAGCGCCAAATAAAACAAATAAAGATACTGCGCTAGCAAAGCCAGGTACGCCGCCGATTCCTAAAGCACAGCTAGCAAAGATGGCAAAACAAAATATACCTACCGAAACAGTTATTCTTGCCAGCACCGATTTAAAGCCAGCAGATCCAATAGTTAAGCCAATTCCAACTTTAATTACCCCAGCGGCAGCAAATGTTGAACAGTTACGAGGAGTGGCGGCTCGAGTTGTGCAATCTATGGAGGGCTCGCTAACAGTTCCAACTGCGACAAGTGTTCGGGTAATACCAGCAAAATTAATGATTGATAATCGAACTGTTATAAATAATCACCTTAAGCGTGGCCGAGGTGGCAAGGTCTCATTTACCCATCTAATTGGTTATGCGATGGTTAAGGCTATTCGCGCCCTGCCAGAGATGAATTCATTTTTTACACAACTAGATGGCAAACCAGCTGTTGGTCATCCAGAGCATATTAATTTAGGTATCGCAATTGATTTGGCAAAACCAGATGGCTCTCGCCAATTATTAGTCCCGTCAATTAAAGGTTGTGAAAAGTTAGATTTTGCGCAGTTTTGGTTGGCATATGAAGATATGGTCCGCAAGGCACGCGCTGGTTCGCTGATAGTTGAAGATTTTGCTGGCACCACAATCTCACTTACCAATCCAGGAACAATTGGCACGGTTCACTCAGTACCAAGGTTGGTGCAGGGACAGGGGTTAATTTTAGGAGTTGGCGCCCTTGATTATCCAGCTGAGTTTCATGGCGCAAATGAGCAGGTATTAGCAGATCTAGCAATTAGTAAGGTGGTAACACTTACTAGTACATATGATCACCGAATTATTCAAGGCGCTCAATCTGGTGATTTTCTAAGAAGAGTTCATGAGATATTACTTGGCGAAGAGAATTTCTATGATGAAATATTTGAAGCACTTCGGATTCCATATGTACCAATTCGCTGGGTTGCAGATATGCATTTTGGAAAAGATGATGATGTTAG
>CANKTS010000089.1:0-3776 GCA_947486485.1 Actinomycetota bacterium
GGCAGCTAGTTGATAATCAGCGGCAGTTTTACTTGCGCTTATATTTTGCCATGTTTTTGTGGTTAACGAGATCATCACGGCTTCCTCGGCCCGCTTGCCTTGAAGTAACGACTAAAGTCGAGACCGTTCACCCCCAAGAGTTAAGCGAAATACCTTTCAATATTTAGTTGTTTGAAAGGATTATTTTACAGGCTATTTATAAATACTGTTAATTCAACTACTAATCGTAATCTTGATCAGATTTTTTGCGCTTACCACCGGTAGTAGCTTTACCTGATTTACGCCTTGATAACTCACGATCTGTCTCACGGCTCATCTGCTGCTCCATCAAAGTATTGCGTTTATCATGTGCTTTCTTACCCTTTGCCACTGCAATCTCAACCTTTGCTTTGCCATCTTTAAAGTAAAGTGAGAGTGGAACTAAAGTTAAGCCGCCTTGTTTAATTACTCCAGCAATCTGAGCAATCTCCCGTTTATGTAGTAACAACTTACGATCACGACGGGGCATATGGTTGGTCCAACTACCTTGGTTATATTCAGGAATATGAATACCACTCACCCAGATCTCACCATCTTTTGCCATTGCATAGCCATCAGTTAGGGAGGCACGTCCTGCTCTTAATGATTTAACCTCAGTGCCGGTTAAAACTAAACCACACTCATAAACCTCTTCAATAAAGTAATCATGGCGAGCGCTTTTATTTTGGGCAATAACCTTCTTGCCTAACTCCTTAACCAAAGCAACCCCCCAATCTTTTTTGTGGTGGTTGTTAAACCTTTAGGTATTTGCGAAGAGTTAATACCGAGGCGATGCTGGAGACTACTAGTCCAGTCAACAGTAGCCAAGCACTGGCAACCCATACATCTTTCCATGTGAAAAATTGTGTGAAGGTTAAAAGCGGTGAGACCCTACTATCAATAATATATTTAAAGCCAGCTAAGACACCAACGGAAACTACCCATCCTGAGATTGCAGCAAATATGCCCTCTAGTAAAAATGGTAATTGAATAGAAAAACTTGAAGCACCAACTAACTTCATTACCCCAGTCTCACGCCTTCGGTTAAAGGCAGCGATTCTAAGGGTGTTGCTAATAAGTAGTGAGGCGGTGAAGACAGAGGCGGCGCCAATAATTAATGCACCATTTCGTAATACTGCTAATAATTTAAAGAATTTATCTAGGATTGCTCGCTGATCCTGGACAATATCAACCCCGGGCCGGCCAGCAAATGCACTTTCAATTACAGCAAATCTAGTTGGATCCTTAAGTTTTATTCTAAATGATTCTGGCAGCTGATCTGCTGTTACATTTTGAGCAATTGCTGATCCTTTAAATCGCTCTTGAAAACGCTCAAACGCCTCTTTTTGAGATTCATAGTAAACATTTGCCACCGCAGGAAGTGCTTGCAAATCTTTTTGAATACCAATCTTTTGCTCCTGGGTAATTATTCCATTCGCACATGATTGAGCATCAGATAATGAGCCACAGAGAAATATCGAGACCTCGATCTTGTCATACCAGTAATCCTTCATTACCCGCACCTGCGAGTTAGCAAGTAGTCCAACACCAAGTAAAGATAGTGAGATTGCTACGGTGATCATTACTGCAAAGGTCATAGTCAAATTTCGGCGCAGGCCAATGCCCACTTCACTCATTACAAATTTAGCGCGCATTTACCAACCCTATCTTTTTCATCTGCTCAATTAACCGGTATAGCCATAGACGCCACGGGCTTGATCACGTATTACATGACCGCCCTCTAACTCAATAACACGCTTTCGCATCTGGTCGACAATTCCTGAGTCATGAGTTGCCATCACAACAGTAGTTCCCTCGCGGTTAATCCGATCTAGCAGTTTCATAATGCCAACTGAGGTAGCTGGATCTAAGTTTCCAGTTGGCTCATCAGCAATCAAAATTGTTGGCCGAGAAACATAGGCTCGAGCAATTGCCACCCGCTGTTGCTCACCTCCTGATAACTCATTTGGCCGGCGGTCTCCCTTTTCCTCAAGTCCAACTAACTCAAGTACCTCCGGCACCTCGCGGCTAATTTGTTTATTTGAGTAACCAAGCACATGCAAGGTGAAGGCAACATTTTCAGAGACTGTTTTATTTGGTAGCAATCTAAAATCTTGAAAGACTGTGCCTACCTGCCGGCGCAGCTCTGGAACTTTATGATCGGCTAAAGTATTTAAATCTTTGCCTGCCACATGAATCACCCCAGCACTTGGCCGATCTTCCCGTAATACCAATCTTAAAAATGTTGATTTACCAGAACCAGATAAACCAACTAAAAAGACAAATTCACCTTTTGTGATTTCAAGATTAACCCCATCTAGAGCTGGTTTTTCTTGCCGTGGATATAACTTGGTAACATTTTCAAACCGAATCACAGTGGGCAAGCCTTCCTATAACAATAAATTTAGATAGGGATAGTTTAGATAACTAATCACCGAAGTTCGGTGATTTAGCAGTAATTTTAGATAATTATCGCTGTGAATTAAGCCTAACTATGAGGTTACTCTCTCTCCTTACGCCATTTAATACCAGCCTCAATAAATCCATCAAGATCACCATCTAAAACCGCAGATGGATTTCCTACTTCAAAATCTGTTCGTAGGTCCTTAACCATTTGATATGGAGCTAATACATAAGATCTCATTTGATTACCCCAAGATCCTGAGTTATCACCCTTTAATGCATCCATCTTTGCTCGCTCTGCTAATCGGCGCCGCTCTAATAACTTTGATTGCAAAACTGCCATTGCAGTTGCTTTGTTTTGAATTTGCGATCTCTCATTTTGACAGGAGACCACAATCCCAGATGGTGTGTGAGTAATTCGAACCGCTGAGTCGGTTGTGTTAACACCTTGCCCACCAGGACCTGAGGATCGATAAACATCAACTCGTAAATCTTTCTCATCAATTTCAATATGATCACTTTGTTCAACTACCGGTACAACCTCAACACCTGCAAATGATGTGTGCCTGCGTGATTGCGAATCAAAGGGAGAGATACGAACTAGCCGGTGTGTGCCCTGTTCAACTGAGAGCCGGCCATATGCGTATGGCGCACTAATTCGAAATGTAGTTGATTTAATACCAGCCTCCTCAGCATAGGAGGTTTCTAATACATCAGTTTTATAATTGTGGCGTTCGCAAAATCTAAAGTACATCCGCATTAACATCTGCGCCCAATCAGCAGCCTCAACCCCGCCGGCCTCTGATCTAATAGTCATAAGCGCATCTCGCTCGTCATACTCCCCACTTAGCAATGTCTGCACCTCAAGATCATTTATTATCTTAGTTAGTTCATCTAACTCTTTATCAATATCTTTAAATGCGGCCGCTTTATCACTATCACCATCGGCAAGCTCTAGCATGACCGGTAGATCATTAAGCCGGGAGCGGATAGCGCCCACCTTATTTATAATTGATTGCGCCCTAGATAATTTACTAGTTATTTCTTGAGCAGCAGCTGGATCATCCCAAAGATTTGGTGCACTTGCTTGTTGTTCAAGCTCACTAGCTGCAGCAATTAATTTAGGCAGATTTAGCACCTGTTCAATTGATTGCAGGGTGTTATCAATTTTTGCGATCTCATCTTGATACTCACGGGCGGCCATGAGTATAAGGATAATCTAATTAGGTATGTATGCCGAACTTGCGCCAACGGTGGTGGTGATCTGCAAATTATCCATCTGGCTAAGGTTAAAAAAGGTGATTTTAATTTATTTAAACAGTTTGTTTTTTTGTCTCATCTCGGTGCTTGCGTAA
>CANKTS010000090.1:0-3751 GCA_947486485.1 Actinomycetota bacterium
GCATTGGTTGCTGCTGCTACCGCACTCATTGCCGGCGTTATGACCATTTTGATGGGCGTAGTCGCTAACTTTCCATTAGCCATAGCAACTGGCTTAGGTTTAAACACCTTCGTTGCAGTTGGAATTGCATCCAAAATGAGCTGGGCAGATGCCATGGGACTTATTGTCCTTGAAGGCTTAATTATTCTTGTTTTAGTACTGACTGGATTCCGCGTTGCAGTTTTCAAAGCGGTTCCAAGTCAATTAAAGATCGCTATCTCAGTTGGTATTGGTCTTTTCATCGCACTTATCGGTCTAGTTGATGCTGGTTTCGTTCGCAGAACCGGATCTGGACCAGTACCGGTAACACTTGGCGACAATGGAAACCTTGTTGGTTGGCCAGTAGTTGTCTTTGCATTTGGTCTGTTCTTAATGATCGGATTAACTGTTAAGAAGGTCAAGGGAGCACTTCTGATTGGAATAGTTCTCTCGACAGTTCTTGCAGTACTTGTTGAATCAGCATTCAAAATCGGACCATTATTTAATGGCGCAACTGGAGCGGTAAATCCGAAGGGTTGGAATCTAAACGTTCCTGCAGTACCTGAAACAATTGCTGCTACACCTAAGTTTGACATCATTGGAGATTTCAACATTCTCGGTGGATTTGACCGAATCTCATTAGTTGCTGCACTTCTTCTAGTATTCACACTTTTACTAGCAGATTTCTTCGACACAATGGGAACAATGACTGCAATTGGTCACCAAGCTGGCTTAGTTGATCGCAGTGGCAATGTTGAAGGTGCACAACGCATTCTTCTAATTGACTCAATTGCTGCAGCTGCCGGTGGTGCTGGTTCAGTTTCATCTAACACCTCATACATCGAATCAGCCTCTGGTGTTGGTGAAGGTGCCAAAACAGGACTTGCTTCAGTTGTTACTGGAGTTCTATTCCTGCTTACAACCTTCTTAGCACCTCTTGTTGCAGTCATCCCTTACGAAGCTGCTACCCCAGCTCTTGTAATTGTTGGTTTCTTAATGATGGCTCAAATTAAGGGAATTGATTGGGATGATCTTGGAATTGCAATTCCTGCATTCTTAACAATTATCTTGATGCCATTTACCTACAATATTTCAGTAGGTATTGGAGCAGGATTTGTTACATATGTAGTAATTCGATTATTCCAAGGCCGCTCAAAGGAAATTCATCCTTTGATGTACCTAGTCTCTGGATTATTCATGGTTTACTTCCTGCAAGCTCCAATTAATATCTGGACTGCATAAGCTAACTTAGAATAAAGGGGCGCATCTTATGGTGCGCCCCTTTACCATTTAATCGGTGTTAAACCCTTTTCCACTAAACGATTATTAACCTTGCTAAATGGCTTTGAACCATAAAACCCCCGATAAACCGAGAGCGGACTTGGATGTGGGGCGGTAAATAAATCATCTTTAGAAAAATACTTAGCTAAAGTTTGCGCATCATTTCCCCACAAAACTCCGATGGCACCTGATTTTGCAACATTACTTATAATCACCTCAGTCAACTCATGCCAGCCAATCTTTGAGTGTGAGGCAGGCTCTCCCGGCTTAACTGTTAGCGCTCTATTAAGTAGCAGCACTCCTTGCGATACCCATCTACTTAAATCCCCATTGTTAGGCTTAATACCAAGATCACTCTCTAACTCGGTAAAGATATTTCTAAGTGAAGCCGGAAGAGTGGAAACACTTTCTCTTACTGAAAAAGCTAACCCCATCGCATGCTGCGGGTTTGGATAAGGATCTTGGCCAACGATTACCACCTTCACATCAGTAGGTGGCAGATTAAAGGCTGCAAAGAGGTCTTGCGCAGCAGGAATAAAATCACCGCTTAACTTTGCCGAAATCTGCCGCAATAAATCTTGGTCAACAATTTGATGCCACTGCTTAGGCAGATATGAGAGCAGATCAGCGGGCACGAGCGAAGAACCGGCCACCCTCTGCGGTAACTGTGATTGGCAATCCATACGCCATAGTTAAATTACTATCAGTTATTACTGAGTTAATATCTCCTTGCGCAATTACCGCCCCTTCGCGCAATAAAAGCGCATGAGTTGTGCCAGTTGGAATCTCCTCAATATGGTGGGTAACAATTACAGTAGCTGGTGCTAACAGATCACTTGCAAAGGTGGCAATCCGCTTTAACAGATCCTCCCGCCCACCTAAATCAAGGGATGATGCCGGCTCATCTAATAGGAGTAACTCTGGATCTGCCATTAAAGCCCGAGCAATCTGTACTCGTTTTTTCTCTCCCTCACTTAATGAGCCAAATAAGCGCTCACCTAACTCTCTAACTCCTAATGCGGTTAGCAATGCCATAGCTCTTGATTCATCCCACAAATCATATTTTTCTTGCCACCTACCTAACATTGCATATGCAGCAGTTAGCACCACATCCATAACCAACTCTTCAGGTGAGATATGTTCAACTAACGCAGATGAGGTTAAGCCAATTCGAGTTCGTAATTCAAAGACATCTACCTTTCCTAATTGCTCCCCTAATATTTTGATTTGACCTGTGGTTGGATGCATCAATGAGGAACAGATTTGTAGCAAGGTGGTCTTGCCAGCTCCATTTGGTCCAAGAACTACCCACCGCTGACCGTCTAATACCTGCCAATTTAGCGGGCCAAGAATAATCCGCTCGCCCCGGCGAACTGTGACATCAGATAACTCCAATATCGCACCCATAGGGATGAAAGATACCGCCCCGAGCAGGGTATTACAGTTAATCTGAGCCAATGCCTAATAGAAATAACCCCGCCTTTACTGGTTTGATTCTGGTTTCAGGCGAAGATCACCCAGGTATTACACAAAGGCTGATGAGTGCGCTGGCACAATTTGCGGTCACCATCCTAGATATTGAGCAACTAATTATCCGAGATCGCCTTGTTCTAACAGTTTTAATTACTCTAGATCAAGCACATGCTCAGGCAATCTCTGATGAGCTTAAGGTATTAGAAAAAGAGATTGGCTTAGATATCGCTATTGATTTCGATCAGCAAGAGCAATCAAGCCAGGGAGCTGAATCACTTAGAGTGGTAATTATTGGTGATGGATTAAAGCCATCTGGACTTGCCGCAGTAGCTACTGAGATTGCAAATTTGGATGGAAATATCACGGCAATTAGAAGAACTGCAACCACTCCTCTTACCGCAATTGAGCTTGATCTAACAATTTCTAACCACTCAATCAAAGAGGTGCAAAGGGCATTAGCAAGCGTGGCGATCGCCAATCAAATTGATTTAGCGGTTGAACCAGGTGGCAGAGCGCGAAATAGTAAGCGCCTTGTTGTACTAGATATGGACTCAACTTTGATTCAGCAGGAGGTAATTGATCTACTAGCAAAACATGCAAATAAGGAAGCAGCGGTATCTAAAGTTACTGCTGCGGCAATGGCTGGAGAGTTAGATTTTGCACAAGCGTTAAAGACCAGAGTCGCTCTGCTGGCAGGTTTAGATGTTTCAGTAATTGCAAAGGTAAGAAAGGAGATTGTGCTAACTACTGGAGCTGAAAAATTGGTTCAAACCCTTCATGCGCAAGGACACAAGGTAGGAGTTGTCTCTGGTGGATTTATTGATGTAATCGAGCCAATCCTTAAGGATTTAAAGATTGATTTCTACCGGGCAAATAAGTTAGCCATTAAGGATGGAAAGCTAACTGGCGAGATTGAAGGTGAGATCATAGATAAAGTTGCAAAGCGGCAAGCTCTAATTGAATTTGCTAAGAGTGAGCA
>CANKTS010000091.1:0-3707 GCA_947486485.1 Actinomycetota bacterium
CAGCGGTTGGCTCCACCTTATATTTTCAAGCAGCAGATGCTGCAACTGGTTCTGAACTATGGAAGAGTGATGGCAGCGCAAGTGGAACAGTAATTGTTAAAGACATTAATCTAGGTGCTAGTTCATCATCTCCATCATATTTGGCTGCAATTGGCTCCGCCATTTATTTTCAAGCAGGAGATGGCTTAGTTGGCAGTGAGTTATGGAAGAGTGATGGCAGCGCTGAAGGCACTGTTATTGTTAAAGATATTAACTTAGGATCTGGCTCATCATCACCAGCTTATTTAACAACTATCGGCTCCACCTTATATTTTCAAGCAGCAGATGCTGCAACTGGTTCTGAACTATGGAAGAGTGATGGCAGCGCAAGTGGAACGGTGATGGTTAAAGATATTAACTCTGGCTCTAGTTCGTCATCTCCTGCCTATTTAACGGCAGTCGGCTCTACCTTATATTTTCAAGCAGGGGATGCTTCTAAAGGATTTGAATTATGGAAGAGTGATGGCAGCTCTGATACAACTGCAATGATTAAGCAGGTTGGTTTAGGCAGTAATAAACCGATTAATAATGGCTCTGCACCGCTGGCAAATATGGCTGCGATTGGGCTGACTCTTTATTTCCAGGATTACTATGAGTTACAAGTACCTTCCACAACTGCTGGGCAATATGTAAATCACTCAGGATGGTATTTGTGGGCATACTCAACAGCATCACTTGCAGTTCAAGTCAGCGATTGGAAAGCGGCCGGCTTTACTGCTGAGCAATCTGTTGAAATGGCAAACATGAGTGCAGCAGGTGATGAGTTTGATTTATTAACAGCGTTGATTGAATCATCAATGTCAGAAGAAGAAGTGGTTGTGAAAAAGAAGGTGACAGTTAAAGCTAAGGTAGCAAAATCACCAGCGCCAGTTGTCTCTGAAACACCAGCGCCAGTTGTCTCTGAAACACCAGCACCAGTTGAGAGTCAGGCTGCAGCTGCAGAGCCAGAGGGTAAATCTGGGATTAATCCAATATTGATTGTTTTAGTAGTGGTATTAATGTCTGGGTTAGGGCTTGCATACTTTTTTGCGCGAAGGCAGGAGATGCAAGGAAATATTTTTAGATAGCGATCAATCGCTATGAACTTACCTTTTATGCAAAAGTAATTGCCTATCTCTTTTTTGCTCTAAATAGTAATTCATCTAGGCCAATACGATGAGCGCCAAAAGAGTTCACGGCACTAGTACTTGGATATCCAATAGCAATTCCGCAAAGTAATCTGTAATCCTTAGAGATTTCAAACTCTTGCCTAACTACATCATCCCAAAAACTAACTGCCCCTTGCGCACAGGTTCCAAGGCCATGTGCATGGGCTGAGAGCATTAGATTTTCCATCATAAGACCTGCATCTGAGGCGGCATATATATGAAGGCTTTTATGAATATAGATAAATAATTCAACAGGTGCGCCAAAAAATGAGTAGTTTTTGCCCCACTGTTTATCCCGGGCAGCGCGATCACCTCTTGCTACTCCAAATAATTCATATAACTCTTTGCCAACACGCTGGGCTCTAGGTTTTAACTCTTTTACATATGGTTTAACAATTGAACGATTACTTGTTGGTAGCCCATATCGCGAGTAAATAAGCCTTAACTTATTTCTAATACCTTTGTGCAATATCTTGGAAAGCACACTCCATCTAGATAGAAACTCATTACTAATGCGATCTCTAACCTCATCAGTTGCAACCGCCACTTTAAATGGCCGGGTATTAGACCAGCTTGGCGCAGTTAATGAGTCAGTTAATATTTGATTGATTATCTCTTGCGCAACTGGGGTGGGAAGAAAATCACGGGTTGTTCGGCGAGATGCTAAGAACTGTGAAACCCAAGCTGCATCGCGATCATTTATATTTGAACTCACCTAGGTATCTTACATGGGTGACAATTTAAGTGTATAAAACTGGAATTTCTCGAAGATATGCCTATTTTGATAATAATAAATAGATTTCTGTTTTTATTGAATAAGTTTGGTAGTTTATGGCAGTGAGAGCAAAGCTTTTCCTAAGTACTTGTTTAGTTTTTTCATTATTTGTAACACCTTCCTATTCCTTCGCCGCCGTTAAGGCAGGTAGTACATGTACTAAGGCTGGAGGTACTTCGATATCAGCTAATAAGACTTTTACATGTGTTAAATCTGGAAAGAAGTTGGTTTGGAATAAGGGTGTTGCTTTAGGTAAAAGCGTAGCTAAAAATACAACTGTGGTTGCATCACAAAGTATAATCACAGATAAATTTAAAGCATATGGGTGTCATGCCAAAGTTTCTGCATATTTGCAAATATTTGAAGCAAGTCAGTGGAAGGATTTAGTTGTCGCCGAAGGTTGGGATCCAGTCTCTACGTGTCCTTCAACAAATCCTTATGTACCTTACGTGAATACCACATTGAAAGTTGGAGACTTAATTAGGTGGCGGATATTTGCCCCAGGTGCCTGGGAATGGTTTTCTGATTCTGAAAAAATTGGTGCACGATTTGTTCCAGGAACAGCATGTCAATTAGTTGGGCAAGATGGCAATATGGCAATGAATGCTGGCTTTCCTAAGCGAGATAACCGATTAAAAAGCAATGGCGTAATAAATGCAGTAGTTGTTCCGGTTGATTTTAATGATGTTCCTGGCACTGGGTCGCCAATTAGTGAATACACCGAGATGACTAAAGGGATGGATACATTTTATAAAACTGTCTCTGGTGGGCGAGTTTCATTTAATTTTACGATATTAGATAAATACATCAGGTTGCCATCCAAATCAGATCAATATTCACTTGGTAAGTGGTCAGGTGGTGATGCTGGTGGTTATTTGAAAGAACTTATTGCTACATCTGATCCAACTGTTGATTTTAGCAAATATGATGTTGCGTATTTCTTATCGCCTAAAACTATTCCTTGGAGCTCGATTGCATATGGACCAGCTTTTCCAAACGATATAACGACTCAAGATGGAATTTTAAGAAATGCTACTTTTTCTGGTGCAGATGCTTACCAAAACTTTCCAGGAGCTGGATGGAAGTGGATTTCGCATGAGACCGGCCATTTATTTGGATTACATGATTTATACACAGTTGATCCGCAGCCTGCGACATATGGCTCTTGGGATCTAATGTCTTTAAATTGGTCTACAGCTGCGATTGAGTTGAATGCTTGGAATCGATATATCCAAGGCTGGCTTGAAGACAGTCAAATTAAATGTTTAGATAAAAGTAAAACTGCAAGCGAAACAGTGACTATTGATCCAATTGAACGAGCTAACACATTAACCAAAGCAGTTGCAGTCAAACTTAGTGATTCTAAGATGCTGGTTATTGAATCTAGAAGGAATGAAGGATTAGATGTTTTAAGTTCATCTCAAGCCGGAACATTGGTTTATACAATTGATATGAAAATTGGATCTATAAAAGGTGGATGGGAAACTCAGCGTCGGCCAGGTTCTACCGCTAAGGATTTCACTGATGCGGCTCTTAAGGTCGGGGACAAAATTGTTGTTGAAGGCGTAAGTATCGAAGTGATATCTCAAGGCTCAGAGGGCGATAAAGTAAAAGTTTCATTTTAATCTAGCAATTACAGTGGACGATACTGGGATCGACTCGTGGATATGTTCGATTGGTATATCCCTATAGATGAAATTCCTACTTGGTTCAGATATTACACGATGGGGTAGACAAATAGTAGA
>CANKTS010000092.1:0-3575 GCA_947486485.1 Actinomycetota bacterium
AAAAAAAGTTGGTGAATCTTTATACCTACGCCCCTTTATGATTGCAACTGAGGTTGGACTTGGCGTTCGTCCATCTAATCACGCAACCTATGTATTAATTGCCACCCCTGCTGCTGCTTACTTTAACGCAGCAAAAGCGGTAACAGTTTGGATCTCAACTGAGTATGTCAGAGCAGCATTAGGGGGCACAGGGGAGGCAAAGTGCGGTGGAAATTACGCAGCCTCACTCCTTGCACAAAAACAAGCAGCACAAGAGGGTTGTGATCAGGTTGCATATATTGATGCGGTAGAACGCAAATGGGTAGAGGAGATGGGTGGCATGAATCTCTACTTCATTAAGGGAAGTGGCAAAGATGCCAAGATAATGACACCAAAACTTACCGGCACATTACTTCCTGGAATAACTCGTGATTCAATTTTAACTTTAGCTAATGATCTTGGATATAAAACTGAGGAAACCATGATTTCAATTGATGATTGGCGTGATGGGGTTAAATCAGGTGAGATCACTGAAATCTTTGCTTGTGGTACTGCTGCAGTTGTCTCTGCGGTAGGGGCAGCAAAAAGTGTTCATGGCACTTGGCAAACTGGTGATGGAAATCCTGGCGTAATTACCAATGAGATTCGCGCAGCACTTCTTGGAATTCAACATGGCTCTGCCCCAGATAAGTATGGCTGGAATAAGCGGATTATCTGATGGCTATTAATGATTCATTTCATATCTATGACACCACACTTCGCGATGGCGCCCAACAAGAGGGATTAAATCTCTCTGTCCACGATAAGTTAACAATTGCTCGTCACCTAGATGATTTAGGTGTTGGTTTTATTGAAGGTGGTTGGCCAGGGGCTAATCCAAAAGACACTGAGTTTTTTAAATTAGCTCAAACTGAGTTAAAGCTAAAGAATGCAACCTTTGTTGCCTTCGGTGCGACTAGAAGGCCTGGAGTTAAAGCTGCCGATGATCAACTACTACGGGCATTGCAAGATTCAAAGGCGCCGGTAGTAACTTTGGTTGCAAAGAGTCATGATCGCCATGTAGACCTTGCGCTTAAGACTGATCTTGATCAAAATCTTGCGATGATCACCGACTCTATTAAGTTTTTAAAAGCAGGCGGACAAAGAGTTTTCTTAGATGCAGAGCACTTCTTTGATGGTTACCTATCTAATAAAGCATACGCACTTGAGGTGGTAAGAGCTGCGGTTGAGGCAGGAGCAGATGTGGTCGCCCTTTGTGACACAAATGGTGGCATGCTCCCTGATCAATTATCAAATATTGTCCATGAGGTTTTAACTGCTTCATCTGCTCGGCTTGGAATTCATTGCCACAATGACACAGGGTGCGCTGTTGCTAACTCACTTGCTGCAATCTCTGCCGGTGTTACCCATGTGCAAGGAACATTAAATGGATATGGTGAGCGAACAGGAAATGCTGATTTAGTAAATATCATTGCAAATCTTGAATTGAAGAAAGATAAATTAGTACTGCCACAAGGAAAATTGCAGGAGGCATTTCGTATTTCTCATGCTGTTGCTGAGATTACAAATGTGGCACCAAGTGCGCGCCAGCCATATGTTGGCACCTCAGCCTTTGCTCATAAAGCAGGGCTTCATGCATCTGCAATCAAGGTAGATCCAATGATGTATCAACATGAGACTCCTGAGTCAGTTGGTAATGACATGCGGATGTTGGTCTCTGAGATGGCAGGTCGGGCCTCAATCGAACTTAAATCAGTTGAGCTTGGAATTGATTTAAAGGGAGATAAAGATTTAATTGGCAGAGTTGTTGAGAAGGTTAAAGAGATGGAAGGACGCGGCTTTACCTTTGAAGCAGCAGATGCCTCCTTTGAATTACTACTTCGCACTGAGGTAGAAGGAAAGCGGCCAAGCTTTTTCACAATTGAAGATTGGCAAACCACTGTTCACCAAGATGAATCTGGCAAAGTAACATCTAAGGCGACTGTAAAAATTAAGGCTAATGGAGAAACAATCTCTGCGACAGGTGTTGGAAATGGTCCGGTTAACGCAATAGATAATGCACTTCGTTCTGGTCTTGAGAAGTTTTATCCAGAGCTTTCAAAACTTGAGTTGACTGATTACAAAGTTCGCATTTTAGAAGGCCGGCTTGGCACAAGTGCGGTTACTCGGGTTTTAGTTGAAACTAGTGATGGATTAGGTGAGTGGAGCACAATTGGCGTGCATGAGAACGTAATTGCAGCCTCGGCAATGGCATTAGATGACGCGGTTACCTATGGCTTACTCAGACAAGGGCGCAAACCCGAGTAATCTGCTGATCATGTCCGCCGCGCTAATCACCCAATATGAAGAGCACCTGGCCTTGGTTAGAAATCTATCTGATAACTCAATTAGAGGTTATGTTACAGATTTAGAATCTTTTCTTAAACATATGGAGAAGCTTGGAATTGTTGAGTTTAATCAATTAGAGATAGAACATATTCGATCCTGGCTTGCAAACCTGCAAAGCACTGGTGTTGCCAGAGCAACCTTGACTAGAAGAATTGTTTCAATCCGGGCATTCACAAATTGGGCAGCAGCAAGTGGTTGGTTAACCTCTGATTTAGGAGCAAATCTGGCAATTCCTAAGCCACATAAAGTATTACCAGAGGTGCTAAATATTGAAGAAGCATCTGCAGTATTAAAAGCACTTGAGGTTAGAGCTGGTGAGGATACAACAGCAATTAATCTGCGTGACTTAGCGATGTTAGAGGTCTTATATGCATCTGGAATTAGAGTTTCAGAGCTGTGCGGATTAAATATTAGCGACATTGATACCAGTCGAAATACCTTAACCGTGATTGGTAAGGGCAATAAGCAGCGAGTAGTGCCACTTGGAATTCCAGCAATGGCTGCATTACAAAATTACTTAACAGCTGCCCGAAATGAGTTTGTTAATCAACTATCGCAATCTGCTGTCTTCTTAGGCTCTAGAGGTAAGAGGATTGATCAACGAACAGTGCGTGAGGTTGTTTACGAAGCGATGAAGGCGGTGGGAGCAACCATGGGACCACATGGATTGCGCCATAGCGCAGCTACCCATTTACTAGAAGGCGGGGCAGACCTGCGAACAGTGCAGGAAATATTAGGTCATGCATCTTTATCTACCACTCAGATCTATACCCATGTTTCCCCAGAACGTTTGCAATCTGCCTACAAACAAGCACACCCAAGGGCATAAGTTAATAAATGAAGATTGAGTTGCCGTTTGCGATTGCGCAGTTGAATGAGCGAATTAAATCTGAACAATTTGTTAGAGCGGTTTTATCTGGCCAAAGGCGTAATATGCAAACAGAGTATGAACGAGTTGATATCAAGCCAGTATTAATAAAGGATGAAATAAAACTTCAGATAGTAAGCAGTAATGGCAAGCAGGATATAACTAAAAATGTGGAGTTAGATTTTGATTTTACCCCCCTCCTTAGTAGTGGCTTTGCCAATCTACAAGCAGATACCACTACTGAGTCATACTCGGTTCAGATATCTAAAAAAGATGAGGCTATTGTTTCAGTAGGTAAGGTCAAGTTAAGTAGAGATTTAACTCATGACCGGCAGAAGGA
>CANKTS010000093.1:0-3561 GCA_947486485.1 Actinomycetota bacterium
CACCCGCCTCAGAAAGACAAGCAAAGAAGGTGGCTGTTACTCCTGGATGACTTCGCATACCAGCGCCAATTAATGACAATTTACCTATCTGATCATCATATTGAATAGAGGCAAAGCCAATCTCACCTTGAATGCGCTTTAAAACAGCTGTTGCATTTGCTCCTTCTGTTTTTGGTAATGTAAATGAAATATCTGTTAAGCCCGTTGCTGCTGCTGAAACATTTTGCACAATCATGTCGATGTTTATATCGGCGTCCGCTATTGCTTGAAATATTGCAGCTGCCATACCCGCTCTATCGGGCACACCAACTATGGTCACCTTTGCCTCACTTTTATCATGGGCTATCCCTGCGATTATTGCTGCTTCCATTTCTCCTCCTTCAGGATGATCCTTAACCACCCAGGTTCCTTCTTTGTTGGAAAATGATGATCTAACATGAATTGGTAGATCAAAACGCCGCGCGTACTCAACGCAGCGAAGGTGTAAGACTTTGGCGCCAGAGGCTGCTAGCTCTAGCATTTCATCATATGTAACAGTTGATAATTTCTTAGCTGTTGGAACAACTCTTGGATCTGCTGAAAAGATTCCATCAACATCGGTATAGATCTCACAAACATCTGCTTCAAGTGCTGCAGCGAGTGCCACTGCAGTTGTGTCAGATCCACCTCTTCCTAAAGTAGTAATGTCATTTGTATCTTGGGAGACTCCTTGAAATCCTGCAACAATTGCAATTGCGCCCTCTTTTAATGCCTCTTGAATTCTTCCTGGTGTCACATCAATAACTCGTGCCTTACCATGAGTAGATGTTGTAATAATTCCAGCTTGGGAACCAGTAAAAGATCTTGCTTCATGGCCTAAGTTTGAGATTGCCATTGCAAGGAGTGCCATAGATATCCGCTCACCTGCTGTTAACAACATATCTAGCTCACGCCCATTAGGAAGTGGGGATACTTGATTGGCTAAATCAATTAATTCATCAGTGGTATCACCCATGGCAGAGACCACAACTACTACTTGATGACCTGATTTCTTGGTGGCAACAATGCGGCTAGCAACCCGCTTTAGCCCCTCAGCATCAGCAACCGATGAGCCGCCAAACTTTTGCACGATTAAACCCATAGCTTAAGTGTGAAGGATGGGTTTATATATTTGGGAATTATCTCAAATATTAAGACGCCTAAATATCTTAAATACTGAGATTAATCAATTATCGTAGGATCTGCGGCCTTCAAAAGCTCTGCCAAGGGTAATTTCATCGGCATATTCAAGATCTCCACCCACTGGGAGGCCAGAGGCAAGACGGGAAACTTTGATCCCTAAAGGTTTGATCAATCTAGTCAAATAGGTAGCTGTTGCCTCACCTTCAAGGTTTGGATCGGTAGCAATAATTATTTCTCCTATTGTTGTTTCAGATAATCTCGTCATTAACTCTTTAATTCTTAAGTTCTCTGGTCCCACTCCATCAATCGGTGAGATCGCCCCACCTAACACATGGTAAGTGCCCTTAAACTCTCGGGTTTTTTCAATTGCTAATACATCTTTGCTTTCTTCTACGACACAAATAGAGGTTTTATCTCTTCGTGGATCCCTGCATATCTTGCATAACTCTTCTTCTGAGATATTGCCACAAATTGAGCAAAACTTAACCCGCTCTTTAACTGTCTTTAGCACTTCAGCAAGACGTGTCACATCAACACGATCTGATTGGATAATATGAAAGGCAATACGCTGGGCACTTTTTGGGCCAACACCAGGAAGACGTCCTAGCTCATCAATTAAATCTTGAATTATTCCTTCATACATAAAGTATCAACTAAGGAAAAACTTAGTCAGACTCCTTAATAACCTTAGCGCCTAATTTACTAGCTAACAGATCAGCACCGGTCAGCATATTGGCATCTGTTGGATCCTCATCACTTCTTGTCATTGTGGTAGTAGCAACTGAGGTATCAACTGATGCAACTATCTTTCTTCTAACTCCTGCAACCTCTTCAAAGGCATCAGATAAAATCACATCACTATCTGATCTAACAAATGAATCACGTGCTCCTGCGTTAACAATTCCAATGCTTATGCTCTCATCATCTACGGAGAGTATTTGCGCACTTGTTGCCAGTAATGACCAAGTTAAGCGGCGTTTGCCCTTAACATTTTCAATTACCTGAGGCCACAATCTTCGCAAGGTAGCAATATCTGCAACACCACTTGGCTTATGGATAGTTGGCTTACTCTCTACCTTTACTGGGTCAAGTTTAATAGCTGCTGCAGGCTTTACTTCAACCTTTGGTTCGGCTTTAACAATATTTTGAACAGGCTCACTCTTTGTAGCTTTAACTTCGGCAGTTGGTGCCGTACTTATTGCTCCGCGTTCTAACTTTTCAAGGCGAGCAGAAACTGCTGCATCATTTGCTTGTGGCAGCATCATTTGCCCGCAAACTAACTCCAGAATCAATCTAGGCGGTGTTGCACCTCGCATCTGCGTTAACCCATTGGCAAGGAGATCTGCTGATCGAATTAGATTTGCAATACCAATTAACTTTGACTGAGTTCGAATCCGATCTAACTGATCAGTTGGAATCTGAACTAGTACCTGGGAGTTATTTTCATCAACTGCTCCCACAATAATTAAATCCCGCAGGCGCTCAAGTAGATCTTGCGCAAATCTTTTTGGATCCTGCCCTGATTCAACTACCCGGTCAACTGTGTTAAAAAGGGAAGCAGAATCTGATGCAGCAAGTGAATCGATCGCTTCATCCAGAAGGGCTGAGTCGGTGTAACCAAGGAGGGCCACTGCGATCTCATAGGTAACACCATCTTTACCAGCACCAGCTAGTAATTGACCGAGGATTGATTGCGCATCTCGAACTGATCCACCGGACGCTCTAACAACCAATTGAATAACACCTTTTGCCACCTTGATACCTTCAGATTCAGATACTTTCTCTAAGTGGGTAGAAAGAATTGCTGGAGGAACTAATCTAAATGGATAGTGATGAGTTCTTGATCTAATTGTTGAAATTAACTTTTCTGGCTCAGTTGTAGCAAAGATAAATAAGACATGGGCTGGTGGCTCTTCTACTACTTTAAGTAATGCGTTGGCTGCTCCAGGCCCAAGTTGATGAGCTTCATCAATAATGTAAATCTTGTAGCGAGATTGAACTGGTGCAAAAAAAGCTTTATCCCGTAAATCTCTTGCATCATCTACTAATCCATGTGTTGCAGCATCTAATTCAATTACATCTAATGAACCTGGTCCATTCGCAACTAAATCCTTACATGATTGACATATTCCACATGGGTTTGGTGTTGGACCTTTTTCACAATTTAATGATCTGGCCATAATTCTAGCACTTGAGGTTTTGCCGCATCCTCTTGGTCCGCTAAATAAATATGCGTGATGGATTTGTCCTGAGGTTAAGGCATTACTTAACGGAGTTGTTACATGCTCTTGACCAATAACATCTGCAAAAGTTGATGGGCGATACTTGCGGTATAGAGCTAATGACATTTATCGCCTCCTTTGCTTATTTAATTTAAAACTCTTGCAAATAATAGGATCC
>CANKTS010000094.1:0-3514 GCA_947486485.1 Actinomycetota bacterium
TAAAAAGATAATTAGTAAGTCTTTAACGCGGCGTAATGTGTTGGCAGGAGTTGGCGCAGCAGGAGCAGCCGCAACTTTGGCAGCTTGTGGAGGTGGTGGTAGCGCTGATGCAACTACTGTTCGCTGGGCAAATTGGACTGAATATTTAGATTATGACGAAGATACCCAAGAAAATCCTTCACTTGTTGCATTTGAAGAACAGACTGGTATCAAAGTTTCATACAAAGAAACAGTTTTAGATAATGATGAATTCACCGCTCCGTTACTGGACAAATTACAATCTAAGAAAGATATCGGCTATGACATCGTCACATTAACTGACTGGATGACAGCTCGCTGGATCAGACTTGGTTACACTCAAAAATTTACTGCAGATAAGATTCCAAACCGAGTGAATGTTTTAGATTCACTTAAAGACCCATCATTTGATCCAGGTCGTGAGCAATCACTACCTTGGCAGGGAATTATGGCTGGATTTGGTTGGAACAAAGAGAAGATTCCTGGCGGAATTAAATCTTTAGATCAATTATTTGCACCAGCAAATAAGGGAAAAGTTCTGGCTCTATCTGAGATGCGCGACACTATGGGAATTATTATGTTGTATCAGGGTGTGGATCCTTCCAAGCCATTTACCGAAGATAAGTTCATGAATGCGATTGATTTCTTGCAAAAGAAAATTAAAGATGGCTTCATTATCGGTATTCGCGGCAATGAATACACTCAAGATCTACGTTCTGGAAATGCAACTGCAGTCTTTGGTTGGTCTGGCGATATGTTCCAATTAGCTGCTGAATCAGATGGCAAATTTGACTTCGCAATTCCAGACTCTGGCGGAATGATTGCAAATGATAACTTTATGATTCCATCAACAACTACTAGCGTTGATGCAGCTACTGAGTTAGTTAACTATTACTACGATCCAGTTGTAGCAGCCACAGTTGCTGCTTGGGTTAACTATGTCTGCCCAGTTAAGGGGGCACAAGAGGCAATGGAAAAGGTCGATCCTTCTCTTGCCAATAGTGAATACATTTTCCCAACTGCTAAAACAACATCTCGCCTAAGTATTTTCCGCGCCCTAACCGCTGCAGAGGAAACTAAATTCCAAACTGCATTTCAGACGGCGGCTGGTAATGCGTAATGGCAGTAGATGCCTCAACCTCTGCGCGTGGAGATTTAATATTAAAAAATCTCACCAAATCCTATGGTGATTTTAGTGCAGTTGATGATCTATCACTTGTAGTACCTAAGGGATCATTTTTTGCACTACTAGGTCCATCTGGTTGTGGTAAAACTACAACACTTCGGATGGTGGCAGGTTTAGAAGAGCCAACCTCTGGGTCAATATTTGTAGGTGAAACAGATATTACTGATATGAAACCATATCGACGCCCCGTTAATACTGTTTTTCAAAATTATGCCTTATTTCCACACTTAACTATCTTTGAAAATATTGCATTTGGACTTCGCCGAAGAGGTATTACAGAGGCTGAGGTTAAGACTGCAGTAGATAAAGTCTTAAATCTAATTGAACTTCCACAACTTGCAACTAGAAAACCAAATCAATTATCTGGTGGCCAGCAACAGAGAATTGCAGTTGCTAGAGCAATTGTTAATCGGCCAGCACTATTACTGCTAGATGAGCCACTTGGCGCACTAGATTTAAAGCTGCGTAGGCAAATGCAGATTGAGTTAAAGTGGATTCAAACTGAGATTGGCATAACTTTTGTACATGTAACCCATGATCAAGAAGAGGCGATGACGATGGCAGATACCATCGCAGTAATGAATAAAGGCAAGATTGAGCAGATGGGTACACCGGAGGAGTTATACGACTCACCAAAGACTGCATTTGTGGCTAACTTCTTAGGGCAATCAAATTTAATTCCTGGTGAGGTAAGTGGTAGTGATGGAGATAATTTAATTGTTGATCTTTTTGGTACAAAAGTAGCAGTACCAAAGGCTCGCAGCTCAGCCCGTGGTAACTCAGCTTTAGTTGGTGTACGCCCTGAAAAATTTAGGATAGCTGCGGAAGGAAAATCTACCCACGGTAATGTTTTAACTGGCGGAGTTGTATCTGATGTTTCATATATTGGTGTATCAACTCAATACCAGGTAGAAATGCCATGGGGCAAAGAGGTTATGGTATTTGAGCAAAATGATGATGAAGAAGAGATGTTGCGAAAGGGAGCAAAGGTTGTGCTTTCATGGGAGCCAATTTTTACATTCGCACTAGATGGCAGTGAAAATGTCTCTGCCGGCTCACATTAATTATGGCTGCTTTTAGAGGAGCTTCGGCAAAAGTTTTTGGTTTAAAAGATAATAAATCAGCACTGCCATATCTACTACTGATTCCAGGACTGCTTTGGCTTGCTATATTTTTTATTGTTCCAATATTCTCACTTGGCCAGATGTCTACCAAAGTTCCAGGTGCTGATATCGGTGAATTTGTTCAGGAGTATAGATTTTCAAACTATATAGATGCATTTAATTCCAGCAAAGAACAATTCTTAAGATCATTTCTATATGGTTTATTGGCAACAATTATTGCCTTAGCAATCGCCTACCCACTTGCATATGCCATCGCATTTAAATCTGGTAAATGGAAAAATATCTTATTAGTTCTAGTTGTTGCCCCATTCTTTGTCTCTTTCCTACTTCGCACCATTGCATGGAAGCAGATATTGGGGGAGGAAGGCCCAGTTGTAAGTGTGCTTCGAACTTTAAATATTATTTCTGTCAACACATCAATTACATCTAGCGCTTTCGCTGTTGTAACCGGTTTGGCATATAACTTTCTGCCATTTATGACGCTGCCGTTGTATGCCTCATTAGAGAGAATTGATCCAAGAACCCTTGAAGCTGCTGGTGATTTATATGCAAATGGATTTACAACATTTAGAAAAGTTACACTCCCTCTCTCTATGCCCGGTGTTGTTGCTGGCACACTTTTAACATTTATCCCAGCAGCAGGTGATTACATAAATGCAACAATTTTAGGAAGTCCATCAAATAAGATGCTAGGAAATGTTATTGAAGCAAGATTCTTTAAGATTGTAGATTACCCAGCAGCTGCAGCCCTTTCATTTACCTTAATGGCAGCCATTTTGATACTAATCACGATTTATACTAAACGAACTGGCACAGAGGAATTAGTATGAAAAATTTAAATAAGTGGTTATCTAAGAATCTAATTCGAATCTATGCATTCTTCGCTTTTACCTATCTTTTTATCCCAGTGCTATATACCTTTGTTTTTTCATTTAATGACTCAAGAAAAACGAATTTAATTTGGAAGGGCTTCACTCTTGATAAATGGAAGAATCCGTGCGGTGCTCCAGATATATGCAACGCACTCGGTAACTCATTTGTAATCGGATTTACGGCAACAGCTATTTCAACGGTGCTGGGCACTTTAATTGCATTTGCACTCGGCCGCTATAGATTTAAGGGAAGGTCGGCTACAAATTTACTTATCTTCTTGCCAATGGCAACTCCTGAGATTGTGCTCGGAGCA
>CANKTS010000095.1:0-3495 GCA_947486485.1 Actinomycetota bacterium
TAGAGAATGAGACGATCACCCTTTGCCAAGAGATGATCAGAATTCCCAGTGTTAATTATGGCGAAGGCCGCGGCGATGAAAAAGCGATGGCTGAGTATGTGGCCAGTAAATTAGCTGAGGTTGGAATTAAAAGTGAGTTAATTGAAACTGCGCCAAATCGGGTTAATGTTGTTGCAAAGATTGAAGGTAGTGATCAAAGTAGGCCAGGTTTAGTTTTGCATGGACATATTGATGTTGTGCCGGCAAACGCTGATGATTGGTCGGTTGATCCATTTAGTGGTGAGATCAAAGATGGCTTTATTTGGGGACGTGGCGCAGTTGATATGAAGGATATGGATGCCATGATCTTGGCAACTGTAAGAATGTGGCAAAGAGTTGGTTATAAACCACCAAGAAATATTTTGTTAGCGTTTTTTGCAGATGAGGAGGCGGGCTCTGATTATGGATCTCGTTGGTTAGTAAAACATCGCCCTGAGTTATTTGATGGCTATAGCGAGGCGGTCTCTGAGGTTGGCGGCTTCTCATTAACTATCACCGGTGGCCATCGTCTTTATCTGGTGGAGGCTGCGCAAAAAGGTATTAATTGGATGAAGTTAAGTGCAAAGGGAACAGCTGGGCATGGATCATTTATTAATCCAGATAATGCTGTGACTAAGGTTGCAGATGCAGTATCTCGAATCGGTAATTATGAGTGGCCGCAACTTGAAACTAAGACAAGTGGCTTACTTTTTAGAAAGATTGCGCAGTTAACTGGTGATAAATATGATCCGAAAAATGTTAAGCCATTACTTAAGCACTTAGGTGGTGCGGTAAAGATGTTGGGGGCAACCATCTCAAATACCGCTAACCCAACGATGCTTGAGGCGGGCTATAAGGTGAATGTAATTCCGCAGAGTGCTAGCGCAGTTGTAGATGGCAGATTCCTGCCTGGGTATGAGGATCAACTGCAGCAAACCATAAAGAGGTTAGCAGGGGATGATATTGAGGTTGAGATGATCACCCGAGATATTGCACTTGAGGTTGAGTTTGCCGGTCCATTAGTAGATGCGATGTGCAAGGCGATAACTGGTGAAGATAAAGAAGGTATTCCAGTTCCATATCTAATGAGTGGTGGTACTGATAATAAGGCGTTAAGTGATTTAGGAATTATTGGTTACGGCTTCTCACCTCTTAAATTGCCGGAAAACTTAGATTTTTTTTCATTATTTCATGGCGTAGATGAGCGGGTGCCAATTGATGGACTTAAATTTGGTGTGCGAGTTTTGTATGAGTTTTTAGATAATATTTAAATAGCAGATACTTCATTTAAAGCTTGTCTGACCTGCTCCGGAAGAGTTATCTGCTCAACTGTTAAAATTCCGCGAAGCTGCGCACCAGTTCGGGCGCCAATTAAGGCACTAGTTACACCGGGTGCATCCCTTACCCAAGAGAGTGCCACTTCAAGGGGTGAGTAACCAAGACCTTCAGCTGCCACACAAACTGACTCAACAATTTTCTTTGCCCGATCTGATAGGTAAGGCTCAACAAAATTAGCAAAGTGTGGGGATGCTCCTCTGGAATCAGATGGCACACCATTTCGATACTTACCAGTTAATACCCCGCGACCAAGTGGTGACCAAGCTAGCAAGCCCAAATTAAGTGCATTCGCTGCTGGAATTATCTCCTCCTCAACCTTTCGATTTAATAGGGAGTACTCATTTTGCGTGCTAGAAATTGCAGCCTTACCAAAAATTGGATTTTGCAGTGTGGTAGCTCTTGCTAATTGCCAGCCACTAAAGTTACAAACACTTACATACCTCACCTTGCCAGAGCTAGTTGCGTAATCAAGTGCGGAGAGAGTTTCCTCCAGTGGAGTATTTTGATCCCAACCATGAATCTGCCAGATATCGATGTAATCAATATTTAATCTACTCAGTGAGCGATCAAGATCTGAGATTAATTCATTTCGGGAATTATTTACCTGTCGAGTTCCATCTTTAAATGCGAGTCCAGCTTTTGTGGCAATAATTAGCTCATCACGTTTAATAAGTGTGCCAATAAAGCCACCTAATACTCGCTCCGCATCGCCATCACCATAAACTGCAGCGGTATCAACGAGGTTGCCACCTGCCTGCACAAACTCTTGCAACTGTTGCGCAGCTTCATTCTCATCAGTATCTCGCCCCCAGGTCATAGTTCCTAGACCAAGTCGAGAGATCGATACGCCGCCCATTTTGCGTTGTTCCATGATCGGGAGGTTAGCAACAAGAGGGGAAAAAGATCGGTAACCTTGCCAAATGCCGATTATCTATCTCTTACGCCATGCCCAATCTGTGGCAAATACCAAAGGAATTTTGGCTGGCCAAGATGACTCTGTTGAGTTATCAAAGGAAGGTTTTAAGCAGGCAAAAGCTCTCTCACCTTACCTATCAAGTATTAAATTAGCCAAAATTTATTCAAGTCCACTGACTCGTTGCCTGCAAACTATCGCTCCTTTTATGCAAAGTAATCAAAGAATTGATTTTCAGATTAGCCAAGAGTTAATTGAGATGGATTATGGAGTTTGGTCTGGAAAGCGACTTTCAGTACTGAGTAAAGAGCGTAAATGGAAGATTGTGCAGCAAAAGCCATCAACCTTTACCTTCCCAGAGGGTGAGAGTTTTCGGCAGATGAGAAAGCGAGTTGATAATCTAATACTTAGCTTAAGTAAACAAAAGGGACCAATCTTGCTGGTAACCCACGGGGATATTATTAAAATGATACTGGCATCATCCCTTAGCTTGCCGATAGATCGCTTTCAAAGCTTTGTTGCCGAGCCGGCATCGATTTCAACGATAAATATTGGGAAAAACTCCACTACAGTTTTGCAGAGCAACTATAAAATAGATCATTCAGTAATTAAAACCTTCACAGGTAACCAGCTCGGAGGCGGTAACTCACTAGCTAATGTTGCGAGATGGTGGCGCGCTTAGATGCCACGCATTATTTATCGCCACCAACCAGCTACTAGATTTATTGTCAGCACAATTGGTGATCCTGGTGAGCGTCAGTTTTTTATTCAGGTGAAATCTGCCAGCGGTTTAAACTCTCTCACATTGGAGAAAAGCCAGGTGATTGGACTAACCGCACGTTTTGAGGAGTTAATTAAAGAGTTACGCCGTGGCCAATTGGCCTCTGCTGCTGCGTTAAATGCACCAGTTATTAGTGATGATCAACCAATGGAGCTGCCTATCGATGAGGATTTCCAAGTGGGAATTATTAGCATTACTTGGGAGAGTGATTTAGTAGTTGTTAATATGCAAGCCGCCTCTCAAGATGATGATTTGATCTTAGATGATTTAGATTTTGGCCCTGATCTTCTGATTGCAACTCTTGAATTAAGTCAGGTTAAAGGTTTTTGTGAACGGGCAAAGTTAATTGTCTCTGCAGGGCGCCCCGCCTGTCCATTTTGTGCTCTACCAATTGATCCAGCTGGTCATCTATGTCCGCGAGCTAATGGTTACCGCAGATGAGTAA
>CANKTS010000096.1:0-3429 GCA_947486485.1 Actinomycetota bacterium
CACGATATCTATTGGCGATACTGATATCACTACCCAAAAATCTTATCGACGAAATGTAAATACCGTATTTCAGAATTACGCACTTTTTCCACACCTTACAATCTTTGAAAATATTGCATTTGGGTTAAGGCGGCGTGGAATTAAAGATGTAAAAACTGAGGTAGAAAATGCCTTAAATCTTGTTGAGATGGGGCACTTAGCTGCACGTAAACCAAATCAATTATCTGGTGGTCAGCAACAAAGAATTGCAGTTGCCAGAGCAATTGTTAATCGCCCTGAGGTTTTACTGCTTGATGAGCCACTAGGAGCACTTGATCTAAAACTTCGCCGGCAGATGCAGATAGAGTTAAAGCGAATCCAAACTGAGGTCGGAATTACCTTTATTCATGTTACGCATGATCAAGAAGAGGCGATGACTATGGCTGACACTATTGCGGTGATGAATGAAGGAAAAATTGAGCAGATGGGATCTGCAACAGAGCTTTATGAAGCGCCAAAGACCGCCTTTGTTGCCAACTTTTTAGGTCAATGTAATTTAATTAAAGGAAAAGTTACTTCCAGAGGTAATGGCAAAGCGGTTATTTCAGCTAAGGGGCTCACCTTTGAAGTTCCGTTATCTAGAGTGGCAACCGATAATGAATCGGTTTTTGTTGGTGTGCGGCCGGAAAAACTACGCCTTGATGATACTGGGGTTAACTCCATCAAAGATTGTGTAGTAATTGATCGTTCATTTGTGGGCACTTCAACCCAATACTTAGTGAAATCGCCTTGGGATTTAGATCTAGTTGTCTTTGAACAAAATGATGAGGGATTACATGATCTTAGGGTTGGCGATAAAGTCTCACTTGAATGGGATCCGGAACACACTTTTGCATTAGATGGCGCTCAAGATATTAATGCTGGCGCTGATCTTGATGATGAAGAGTGAGTAAATGGCATTTCTGCATGGCTTAAGCACCTCACACGCTGGCGCAAAGAGCGGATTAAAAAGTAGGTCACTTACCCCTTACATACTTCTAGCACCTGGATTGATTTGGTTAGTTACCTTCTTTATTATTCCGATTTTTTCACTAGCCAGCACCTCAACTATGGTGCGGCCAGAGGGTGCTCAAATTGGTACATATGTACAAGAGCTGCGTTTTGCTAATTATGTGGATGCATTTCTAGCAAATAAAGAGCAGTACCTAAGATCATTTATTTACGCAGCCTTTGCTACTTTGTTGGCCTTAGCAATTGCCTATCCACTTGCCTACGCAATTGCCTTCAAATCTGGAAAGTATCGCAATATTTTGCTGGTGCTAGTTATTGCACCTTTCTTTACATCTTTCCTGCTTAGAACTATTGCTTGGACTCAGATTTTGGCTGACTCAGGACCTATTGTATCTGCCATAAAAGTGTTGCCCTTTGTTGATGAAATGTTTCGAATTAATAACACCTCAACTGCGGTAGTAATTGGACTTGCTTATAACTTTCTACCCTTCATGACGCTACCACTTTACGCCTCACTTGAGCGGATTGATCCTAGAACTTTGGAAGCCTCAGGTGATCTTTATGCCAATGGATTTACTACCTTTAGAAAGGTGACATTGCCATTGTCAATGCCAGGAGTAGTTGCCGGCACCTTGCTTACCTTTATTCCAGCAGCTGGTGATTATGTAAACGCAGCGATTTTAGGAAATCCGGGCACAAAGATGATTGGAAATGTTATTGAATCAAGGTTTTTTGCAGTTGTAGATTACCCAACTGCTGCAGCTCTTTCCTTTACGTTGATGGCAACTATTCTAATTTTAGTAACACTTTACATTAGAAAATCTGGAACGGATGAGCTGGTATGACCACCTTAGCTGCGCCAATGCCATCACTTCGCCACCGCACATCTCGATGGTTTGCTCGAAATCTAATCCGTATTTATGCAGGGCTGGCATTTATTTATCTATTTATTCCAGTTGCCTACACCTTTACTTTCTCATTTAATGATGCTGGTAAAAGCAATCTGGTCTGGCAGGGCTTTACCTTAGATAATTGGAAGAATCCATGTGGTGCGGCTCAAGTATGTGAATCAGTAGTTAATTCACTGCAGATTGGTGTTATCTCAACAGTATTAGCGACTATTTTAGGGACCATGATCGCCTTTGCATTGGGTCGTCATAAATTTAAGGGACGCAAAACCACAAACCTATTAATCTTTTTACCTATGGCAACGCCTGAGGTGGTCTTGGGAGCATCGCTACTGGCAATGTTTTTAAATCTGCGAATTAATCCAGGCTTTTGGACAATCATTATTTCCCATGTGATGTTTTGCATCTCATTTGTGGTGGTAACAGTAAAGGCAAGGATTGCATCCTTAGATCCACGCCTGGAGCAAGCTGCGATGGATCTTTATGCAAATGAACGAGAAACCTTTAGATATGTCACATTACCACTTGTGATGCCAGGTATTGCCGGCGCAGCATTGCTGGCATTTTCCTTATCATTTGATGATTTCATTATTACCAACTTTAACTCCGGAATAGTTTCAACGTTTCCAAAATTTGTTTACGTCTCAGCCGCCAGAGGCATTCCTGCTCAAGCAAATGTGATTGGAAGTGCGATGTTTTTCATCGCTCTAATAATTGTTATAGTGGGGCAGGTAGTTTCCCGGCAACGAAAGAAGTCATGACAAATATTGGCAATATGTATGGCCCAGATTTCACCTTTCTTGGTATTCCAAGTTGTGATCTTGATAAGCCTGAGAGCTATAAAGGCGCTGATGTAATTATTGTTGGTGCACCTATTGATAGTGGAACATCTCATCGATCAGGGGCAAAGATGGGACCGCAAGCGATTCGCATGGGTGATTACCTACCCCATGATGGCTCTAGGCCACATCTTGCAATGCGAATTGATCCGCTAAAAAAACTTAAGATTTTTGATGCAGGTGATTTATTAATGCCCGGTGGAGATTTAGTTAATTCACTTAAGGTTCTAGAGGTTGCCACTGAAAAAATTGCTAAAGTTGGGGCTATTGCAATTGTATTGGGGGGAGATCACTCCATTGCTTCAGCTGATGTGGCGGGAATTGCAAATCATTTAGGCAAAGGCAAAGTTTCGATGATTCATTTTGATGCCCATGCTGACACGGGTGAGAATCAATTTGGCGCTCTTATTGGTCATGGCACACCAATGCGCAGATTAATTGAGTCAGGATCTGTTCGCGGGGATCGCTTTTTGCAATTAGGACTTCGTGGTTACTGGCCAGATGATGCCACCTTAAAGTGGATGGCAGGAAAAGGAATGAAATCCTATGAGATGACTGAGATTCATCACCGTGGAATGAAAGCTGTTCTTGATGAATCATTTGCGATTCTTACCGATGGTTGTGATGGTGTCTTTTTATCTGTTGATATTGATGTAGTTGATCCAGGTATGGCGCCCGGTACTGGCACACCA
>CANKTS010000097.1:0-3427 GCA_947486485.1 Actinomycetota bacterium
AAGGTTAAAGCGCGCCGAGCAGAACGATTAGTGGATGAGGATTTTGAAATAAGTGAGAATCCACCATTTGAAACTCCATTAGTTAAAGACTTAGTGCAGGAGTTTGAACCACAGCAATTAGATTATGAGGTTGAGTTAGATGATTTTGATTCAGTAACTCAGCCCTTACCTAGGATGAGTAAGCCGGTAAGACATGAGAGCACCCGCCCGCAACAATTACTCCTATCTTCAGATAGTAAGTATGAATTGCCACCAATGGATCTACTTAGATCAGGACCTGCTGCAAAGGGAAAATCTAAGGTTAATGAGACGGTAGTTGCCGCCCTCAAGCAGGTATTTGAACAATTTGATGTTGATGCACAGGTAACAGGCTTTATGCGTGGGCCAACTGTAACAAGGTATGAGGTTGAGTTAGGTAATGGCGTAAAAGTAGAGGCTATCGCTGCGCTCTCTAAAAATATTGCCTATGCCGTTGCCAGTGGTGATATCAGAATTCTTTCACCAATCCCAGGTAAGTCAGCGGTTGGTATTGAGATACCAAATACTGATCGAGAGATTGTGGCATTAGGTGATGTGCTGCGCTCACCAGTATCTGGAAATGATACCCATCCAATGTTGATTGCCTTAGGTAAAGATGTTGAGGGATTATTTCTTTGTGCCAACTTAGCCAAGATGCCACACCTACTTGTAGCAGGTGCTACTGGTGCTGGTAAATCCTCAATGATTAACTCATTAGTTGTCTCAATCCTAATGAGGGCAACTCCAGATGAGGTTCGCTTGGTAATGATTGATCCTAAGCGAGTTGAGTTAACAAATTATGAGGGTGTTCCACATTTAATTGCGCCAATTATTACTAATCCAAAGAAAGCAGCAGATGTTCTAGCTTGGGTAGTGCGAGAGATGGAGATGCGCTATGACGATCTCTCAGTCTTTGGCTTCAGACATATTGATGACTTTAATAAGGCGGTAAAAGCTGGCAAAGTGACACCACCTGCTGGCAGTGAGCGAACTCTTGAGCCATATCCATATTTATTAGTAATAGTTGATGAGTTGGCAGATTTAATGATGGTGGCAGCGCGCGAGGTTGAAGAATCTATTGTTCGAATAACTCAATTAGCAAGGGCTGCTGGTATTCACCTAGTACTTGCAACACAGCGCCCAAGTGTTGATATTGTCACCGGTTTAATTAAGGCAAATGTGCCATCTAGATTATCTTTTGCTACTAGTAGTTTGGCTGATTCAAGAGTTATTTTAGATACCCCAGGTGCTGAGAAATTAGTTGGGCAAGGCGATGGCCTATTTCTACCGATGGGTGCAAGCAAAGCGGTCCGTATTCAAGGTGCATATGTTTCAGAGCGGGAGATTGAAGCGGTAGTAAATCATGTTAAAGGACAATTACAACCGGTTTATCGAATTGATTTAAATGCACCTGTAAAATCTAATTTAGTAAGTGATGATGTTGGTGATGATCTTGATTTATTACTACAAGCTGTGCAATTAGTTGTTTCAACTCAATTTGGTTCAACCTCTATGCTGCAACGCAAACTTCGAGTTGGTTTTGCAAAGGCTGGCCGGTTAATGGATCTAATGGAGAGCCGGGGCATTGTTGGTCCCACCGAAGGATCAAAGGCAAGGGTGGTCTTGATTAACGCTGAGCAAATGCCAGATGTCTTGGAGTCTATTCGGGGTAGTACTTAGCCAAAGTCGGCTTTAGAGGGGGGATACTCCATCATCACCCTTTCTGCTTAATGGAGTTAAAAAATTATTGTGAAAATTGTTAAAGTGTTTTACTATTAGCACTCCCCAAGTAAGACAGGTAATAATAATGAGCGAAGTATCCTCTCTACAGCAAGCCCGTGCGGCTACTGGATTATCTGTAGAACAGATTTCATCCCTGACAAGTATTCGAACCGCAGTTATTAAAGATTTAGAGTGTAATTCAGTAAATTTATCTGGCGGTATTGCATACGCCCGTGGTCATATCCGCACAATAGCTAGAGTATTAAATAGTAAAACTGGCAAAGCTGTAACTATAGATGCCGACCTTTTGGTGAAAGAGATTGAAGCCGCGCAAAATTTAGATAAACGAACAATGATGCAACAGTTTTCTGATAATAATGTTTTAGAGGCACCAAAAGAGAGAATGAGAATTAAGTTCTCAACACTTGCCACTGCATCTATCTCTATATTAAGCATTGGCTTTGTTGCTCAGATTGCTATTAATAATGTTTCAGCAACAAATACGGTAGTTACACCTAAACCAGCAGCAGTTAAAGTACCGGAAGTAGAAGCAAACACCACGACAGTTACTTTGCCAGCTGGAGTTAACTTGATATTAACTGGAGTTAGTGGTCGTAGCTGGGTTGGTCTAACAAATGCTAATGGCGAGCAAGTTTTTGATGGTCAAATAATGGCTGGTCAGATTCAAAGCTTTAGTGATCCACAGGTATTAAAGGCGGTAATTGGCAACGCTGGCGCAGTTAGCATAAAAGTTAATGGCAAGGATTTAGGTGTTGTAGGTAGTGATGGGCAGGTTGTTCGCCTAGATTTTGATGCCAATAAACTGCTTTAAGGGCAATAAGAATTAATTAAATTTTTACCCGCTATCCTTAGCGCATAGTGGCTATCCAAACAAAAACTCAAAATACACCTCGCACCGTTGCGTTGGTGACTTTAGGGTGCGCCCGAAATGAGACCGACTCAGAGGAGTTGGCTGCCAGATTAGCCGCCGATGGCTGGATATTGATAGCAGATCCAGCCAAGGCTGAGATAGCTGTTATTAATACCTGTGGCTTTATCGAAAGTGCTAAAAAAGATTCAGTAGATGCACTATTGCAGGCTCACTCACTAAAGGGTAATGGCATAACTAAAGCAGTAGTTGCAGTTGGTTGCATGGCAGAGCGGTATGGAAATGAGTTGGCAACAGCCTTACCTGAGGCAGATGCAATTTTAGGTTTTGATGATTATCAAGATATTTCAACCAGACTTTCAACCATTATTGATGGCGGAAAGATCACCGCTCACACACCAAAGGATCGCCGGGCATTGCTACCAATTGCTCCTAGTGATCGGGCAGATAAACGAGATTCTGATAAGAGTAAAGATATTTCACCTATTGGTACCGTGCTTCGCAAACGGTTAGATAATGCCCCGATCGCTCCACTTAAGATTGCCAGCGGCTGTGATCGCAGATGCTCCTTCTGCGCAATTCCATACTTTCGTGGCTCTTTTATTTCTCGCCGTCCAACTGAGATTATTGATGAGGCAAAGTGGTTAGCCGATAATGGGGTGAGTGAGCTCTATCTAGTCAGTGAAAACACCACCTCATATGGCAAAGATTTTGGGGATTTAAAGTTAATGGAGAAGCTTTTGCCAGATCTTTCTAAGATTGATGGCATTAAACGGATAAGACTTTCTTATTTGCAAC
>CANKTS010000098.1:0-3358 GCA_947486485.1 Actinomycetota bacterium
AGGTTGATGAGTTGGTGGCAAAACGTGGGGATGATGTCATCTTCTTTGATGGCCGCAATTTATTTGAAGCACAGGTGGGTAGATTTAAAAATGCGGTGCTGCCAGATACTGCAACTACTAGAGATTTTGTGGCAGAGATTGAAAGCGGAAAGTATGACCACTTAAAGGATAAGCCAATTGTTACCTACTGCACCGGTGGGATTAGATGTGAGGTTTTATCCTCGGTAATGATGACCCGTGGCTTTAAAGAGGTTTATCAAATTGATGGTGGCATCTTTACCTACGGCAAAGAGCTTGGTGATGATAGTTTGTGGGAGGGCGCTCTCTTCACATTTGATAACCGGATGTCGATTGAGTTCAGTAAAAACTCTAAATCTATTGCAAAGTGTGAGAAGTGTTCAGGGCCGGCAAATCGTTTTTATGATTGCCCAAAGCCGCCATGTAACTCACTTAATATATTGTGCGCAAAGTGTGCTGAAAATATGAATAATGAGATTTGTAAACATCCGCAACGCAAGTACTCAAATGCGGAGTTAATCGGCTAACAATTGCCCGGCGTGATCCTTTGGATGGTTGGTATAGCCCGTTAGCCATTTTCTAAGATCATAAGCACCAGATTCAGTATGCACCCCAGCATTTGAAAGTTGTTCAACACTTAATCTTTTAATAATTTCCAATGATGCGGCCCGAGATGCTTTAAATAAGGCAATTGAGTTTTCGATTGGCAACTCTTTATAACCTAAGGTTGAACTTTGTGCCCATTTATTTTCATCATAACCTTGAATGGTAGTTCCAGGCTCTGCTACTAATCTTTTCAGCCTGGCACATGATTGGGATTCACTATCTGCCAAATGATGAATTACTTGACGGGCATTCCAGCCATCACTTTTAGGCTTATCTAAATCAGCAGGATTTAATTTTTTAACCGCATCCAAAAAGATATTAGTTGCTGCCTCATACTCATTTGCGTACTGGGTGATCTCAGCATTACTCATAGCTAGATATTACTAGCGCCGCAAGAAATTGCGAAGGCCAAGCCAAATACGCTTGCTCAATTTGGTTGTCTTAATCACAGGAGATAGCCCAATCACCTTTGCACTGATCGGCTCCCCTGGGGTTTTAACACTATGCAGAGCCGGAGATGACTCATCTAATGAGTTAGCAATAACTTTCATCTGGGAAACTAAGGAAATACATCTAACAAATTGGCTGCGGGGTAGTTTTTCAGCCTGAGCAATTAACTCCTCAGTTAAGTTATCTGCTGCAAGTCGAAGATCGCGGGCAATATTATCGATCTCATTAATACTGTGATCAGACTCAATTAACTCAATCTTTGCGGTAATGGCGTAGCTAGTGGCAGAGAGTGCGTAAGCAATCTGGCGATCAACTACATCCATGCGCTTTTCATCTAAGGTTGAATCAAATAATGTTCTAGCCATAGTTCGAACCTGCACCACCATGTGTTCAACTGCAACTCCTTGAACATAAAGGGCATCTGCTTCATCAATACCGGCAAGTGGTGACCATTTGGCATACTGCTTAGCTTCAAGTGCTTGCGAGCGAAGGGTTGGAATCTCCTCCACTAACAATCTTGCCTTTGCCAGCCAACTACCTGCTTGCTTCTGGGTAAAGCCAGCCGCTACCCCCTCTGCCATATCACTTATTAACTCAGCACTTCGCTTACCAATTCTGGCGATCTGATTAACTGTTCGCCCAGCTGGTGTGTTGGAGTGAGAGAAGTAGGAGAAAACTATGGCAACAGCTGCGCCAATTAATGTTGATAGTAATCGGTGCTGCGCAGTTGAGCCAGAAATTCCTGGGCCAATAACAATCAGGGCAGTTACTGGCACATTCACCGATGCCACCTCACCTAGCCGAAGTCCGCGAGCAACAATTGAACAAAAAAGCACAGTTGTGCCGATTGCAATTACGCCAAAGTTAAAGAAGTAAACAGTAAGAAGTGCAACACCGGCGCCAATTGCAGTTCCAACAATCTGGCCTAATCCTTCGCGCACAGATTTATATAGTGAGATTCGAATACTTAAGGCACAAACAATGGCCGCTACTAATCCGCCATTAATTATTAAGTTATCTCCTACTATCCAGGCGGTTGCTGAGGCAATAGCAGCAACAATGATTTGTCTAACCCAGGTGCGCCGATTGGTAAATAACCTAATAAACCAATTAAAAAAACGCTTCATGGCCGGAACTTAATTTTTTTAGCATTCATCAATACTTTAAGCCGAGCGATCGCGCTTTTGCCCATTCCGTGTAAGGCCTCTAAATCACTTTGAGAAATCTTTCGCAAATCTGAGACCTTATATAACTTAGCATCTACTAATGCTCGCCTGGCAGGGGCAGCAATGCCATACTCGCGCCACTCTTGATCTAATCGCTCATATCTATCTAACTCAGCCTGGGAGATATCAGATACTTGATTTTGCTGATTAGCACTTTTCATACGCTAATCCTACAACTTTACTTGCGTTTCTTTTTGACCATCATCTGAACCATTCGTAGCGTCATCAATTTACGCACCAATGTCTTTGGAAGTGGTGCATCAAAGTGAAGCGCTGATTTAGTTTGCTTGAATTTAACTAAATCACTCTTAAGTGCTGCTAAGACTGAACCACTAAATGGATAGTAAGAGCAACCATTTTTTCTAGCCGCAATGCCACAAACCACATCCCCATCTAAAATAAAAGCTGGTAATCCATAAGAAATACCCTGCTTTAAAGCAGGCTCAATCTCTAAAATCATCTTACGGGTGGTTTTTAAAAGAGTTTTTTGCGGCTCTGATTGAAGTGCGATGTATTGATCAACTTCGCGCTTACTCAATTATTGACTCCTGAAAAAATTATTTCACTTGCCAATTACATTATCAGTGCTGTTTGTGAAATCAATATGCTCGGCAAATGGCTCTGGCCCTAAAAACTCCATCATATCTTCATCGGTTGTATTTGGATCATCAAACCATAACTCAAGGGGGTCCCCTGGCTTATCACCATGCTGTTTATAAAATTCTTGGTATCTCACTAGATAATTATCTCCCAACTAACTTTGAATTGCTAGTACGAAAAGCAGTTCGCAGACTCCAAATTGAGTAATCTGAATTAACCAGGTCAAGGAGTAAAACTACTCTTGGTAGTGCCAACCGAAAATCAGTGGAAATTATTCTTAGTTATCTCATAATACATCGCGAGGTACATTTGGCCAGGAATTGATCTAGATGGCAGTGGCTTATCTGCCTGGGTAAATCCTAACTTTTTATATGCCGCTATTGCCCTTAAATTCTCGGGCCAAACACCTAAACCTATCTTTTCCCAATTATTTTCTAAGCAAAGTGCCTCAACCCAAT
>CANKTS010000099.1:0-3252 GCA_947486485.1 Actinomycetota bacterium
GATGTTGCAAAGTGTGATGTTAATGCCTGCGGTGCTGTAATTATCGCTTCAGAGTTCACCTGTAATTGGTGGGAGATTAGATCAACCGTCTCTGGTATTGACCCAAATGATTTAACAAAAAGAATAATATTAGGAAATCTACGCACAACCCATACAAAATTTAAGCCCAAAACTTATGCAAATATTATCTTAGTCAGCGATGAACCCTTATTTATACCGTCTGTCATAGACCCAGCTACTGGACAAAGTGCTGCACCAGTTGCCAGGGTTGGTATCTCAGTTGGTAATATTTCAGCCATCTGTCATAAATCTGAGACAGAAGAAAAATTACTAAGTAATACTTATACACCCAATAAATAATGGTTAGGAGATTAAATTGTTAGGCGGTATTAATAACACTTTATTTTTAACCTCACTATCTGGCTTTGTGGTTGTGGGATTCCTTTCTTTAATGCTTAGGTGGGCATTTTCAAATAATAAATCACTGATAGAGGGGCCTAAAAAAGTTGGTGGCGAAGATGATTACGGCCTACTTAAAGTTGCTAACTCTCCTAAAAATCATATTGAGGGAGAGATGCTGAGGCAAAGATTATTAGCTGTGGGAATTAAGGCAACACTTTCTCAAACTAAAGATGGACCAAAGATTTTAGTTTTTGAAAAAGATTTGCAGATTGCTAAAGCAACCTTAAACAACTAACGATTTGCTCCAGGTACCCAAAGTTGATCACCAATCTCCTTATTTGCATAGCGTGCTAATACAAAGAGAAGATCAGATAATCTATTCAAATACTTTGCCGTGATTGGATTAACACCCCCGCCAAATGCGTGAATCGCATGCCAGGTGTCTCGCTCTGCTCTCCTTGTAACGGTGCGAGCAACATGTAACAAAGCTGCAGCTGGTGTACCAGATGGCAAAACAAATGAGCGAAGTGGTTGCAAGCTTTCATTGTATTTATCAATTTGCTTTTCTAAATAATCAATCTGAGAATCTAAGACTCTAAGTGGCTCAAACTCTGGCTTATCAACTACTGGAGTACAAAGATCACCGCCAACATCAAATAAATCATTTTGAATTCTAATTAAGAGTTTAATAATTTCCGCATCTTTAATATCCCCCATTGCAAGTACAACACCAATTGATGAGTTTGCTTCATCAACGGTGGCATACGCCTCAAGCCGTGGATCATTTTTAGAGGTTCGGCTCATATCCCCCAGCGAGGTAGTGCCATCATCACCAGTTTTTGTATAGATACGGGTTAAATTGACCATAAGCGCACCCTACCTCAAGCAATTACAATGGGGGAATTATGGATCGCTTGCGCGTAGTTGGTGGTGCCAGGTTGGCTGGCACAGTCACTGTTGCCGGTGCAAAAAACTCAGCCCTTAAATTAATGGCGGCGGCCTTGCTGGCCCCGGGTAAAACAACTATTACTAATCTGCCGATAATTGCTGATGTAAATTTCATGGCTGAGCTATTAACTAGATTAGGTTGCACAGTTGAGATTAGCGTCAATAAGTCTCAAGTAAGTATTGATGTACCAGAAAAACTTGGTCACCGGGCCGATTATGACTTAGTAAGAAAGATGCGCGCATCGATAAATGTTTTAGGCCCACTTATTGTGAGAGCGAAAGAGGCAGATGTTGCACTTCCTGGTGGTGATGCAATTGGCTCGCGTGGCTTAGATTTTCATATAAATGGCTTAACCGATATGGGTGCAGATATAAATATTGAACACGGCTTTGTAATTGCCAAAGCTCCCAATGGATTAACAGGTGCAGCAATTACGCTGGAGTTTCCCAGTGTTGGGGCAACTGAAAATATTATGACTGCCGCTACTTTAACTAAGGGTATTACCACAATCGATAATGCAGCGCGTGAGCCAGATGTAGTAGATCTTGGAGAATTTTTAATTGCAATGGGTGCAAAAATATCTGGGCTTGGTACACACACAATCACTATCGAAGGTGTAAAAGAATTAAAACCAACTACTCATGCCACCTTGGCAGATCGAATTGTCTCTGGAACTTGGGCATTTGCAGCAGCAATGACAAAGGGTGATATCACAATTGTAAATGGCAGGGTTGAGCATCTTGAGGTGGCATTAGACAAGTTAGTTGAAGCTGGCGCTGTTATTACAACAATTGAAAATGGTTTCAGGGTAAAGATGGATAAGCGCCCATCGGCAGTTGATGTGGCAACCCTTCCCTATCCTGGGTTTCCAACTGATCTACAGCCTATGGTTATAACTTTAAATGCAATTGCTGAGGGAACATCATTGGTCACTGAGAATGTTTTTGAGGGACGCTTTATGTTTGTTAATGAGTTATTGCGTTTGGGCGCAAAGGTTCAAGTAGATGGACACCATGCATCAATTACTGGAATTGAGAAATTATCAGCAGCTCCTGTTGCGGCCACAGATATTAGAGCTGGTGCTGGCCTAGTTTTGGCAGCATTGGTAAGTGATGGTGTAACTATTATTGAGGATGCATTCCACATTGATCGTGGCTATCCTGATTTTCCTAGCCAATTACAATCATTAGGAGCTGATGTCAGCAGAGCATAATTTTCCAGATCGCAACTTAGCGCTGGAATTAGTCAGGGTTACTGAGACTGCAGCTGTTGCTGCCTCTGCCTGGGTAGGCCGTGGTGATAAGGATGCAGCTGATGGCGCTGCAGTTGCTGCGATGCGCAAAATGATTAATACCGTTGATATGTCAGGTGTAATTGTAATTGGCGAAGGTGAAAAAGATAATGCACCAATGTTACATAATGGTGAAAAAGTTGGAAATGGTAGCGGACCAGAGTGTGATGTGGCAGTTGATCCAATTGATGGCACCACATTAACCTCAAATGGTTTAAATGGCGCAGTAAGTGTGATTGCTCTTGCGCCACGAGGTGCAATGTTTGATCCAAAGGGTGCATTTTATATGAACAAGATTGTTACTGGACCAGAGGCTGCATCGGTAATAGATATAACTGCACCAGCTGGTGAGAATGTGAGAAGGGTTGCAAAGGCAAAAGGTGTAGATGTAAGTGATATCACTGTGATTGTTTTAGATCGCCCGCGCCATAACAAATTATTAGAAGAGTTACGTAAAGCGGGTGCCCGGATTAGATTAATTAGAGATGGTGATGTGGCTGCTGCAATTGAAACTGCTCGCGCTGGCACCGGTATTGATATTTTAATGGGAATCGGTGGTACACCTGAGGGTGTGGTAACAGCTGCTGCAATTCGCGCATTAGGTGGGGTA
>CANKTS010000100.1:0-3220 GCA_947486485.1 Actinomycetota bacterium
AACTCACCAGTTTGGCGATTTAAAACCGCTCGCCCATGGGGCTTGGCATATGGCAAGGTTGCATAAGCTGCTGCCACCTCATTTTCAATTGCATTAATCAACCGCTCAAGTGGCAACTTCTTCTCTTGTGCCAAAATCTTAAGTGCTTCAATCTCAACACTCACTTGCCCACCTGCTTAAACTCAATCTCAAGTGTTGCTCGTTTAATATCAGAAAAATTAATTCCTACCTGGTCAACTGTAGCGGTGGTATTGGTAGCACTTTTAATTCTGCCCTTAAACTCTTTACCATCTTGTAAAACGATCTTTACAAGTCGATCAATATTTTTGTGCCAATGTCTAGGTTTTGTAAGAGGCCGATCTATACCAGGAGATGTCACCTCAAGTGTGAATGGGCTATCTCCTAAACTTTGAATATTTTCTACTAACTCACCAATTGCTTTAGTTGCAGCGGTTACCTGATCAAGTGATAGATGAGTATCACCATCTACTATTACAGTTAGCATGCTTCGCTTACCAGCAGTTGTGATTGTTATATCCTCTAAATAAAATCCAAGTTTGGCTAATGCGGGAGTAATCACCGCTGATATTTCTTCTTTCTTCCCCATAATTTCCTTCTTCGATATTAAGTTGTGAGATCAGTTTAACTTATAAAGGTATCCCAGGCAACGCGGGTGATAAGCAAGAAGGTAACGGCTAAGAAAACTTTACGAACCAGAGGTGATCCACCTTTAATTGCAAGACGAGAGCCAAGTATTGCTCCACTCACATTTGCAATGGCCATCAATAAACCTAATTGCCACCAGATATGGCCGGTTATTTGAAAACTTAAGATAGCACCTGCATTAGTTGCAATATTTACTAACTTGGCAGTGCCAGAGGCTTTAAGGAATGCGTAGCCAATTCCTGAGACTAAAAAGAATACTAAGAATGTGCCAGTTCCTGGACCAAAGATGCCATCATAGAAACCAATTAATAATCCAATTAATGCCACCAGAAATAATCTTTTTTGATTAGTAAACTTTAAATTCTCACTCATTCCTAGATCTGGTTTGCGCCAAGTGTAGATTGCAACCGATGTTAGTAACAAAACAATAAAAGGTTTAAAGAACTCCTTTGGCACAGAGGCGGCAAATGCTGCCCCCGCAATTGAGCCAATAAATGCTGGCACCATCATGGTGATGGTAAGTGGGATATCTGGCTTTAAATTCTTAAAGTAGTTACGGGCAGCAGCACTTGTGCCAAATATTGATGGCACCTTATTAGTTCCTAAGATTAACGGCAGCTCTTTGTTAGGCAGTCCAATGATTAATGCTGGTAATTGAATTAATCCGCCGCCGCCTGCCATTGCATCAACAAAGCCAGCAAATCCAGAGGCGATTGCCAAAAAAATTAAGACTTCAACACTCATAGCTTACTTAACTAATGTTTTAACTACATCAGCAACTGCAACCTCTTGTTTATCACCAGATTTCCGATCCCTGATCTCAACTTTGCCATCTACTAATGCTTTGCCAACAATAATTATCTTAGGAATACCAATTAATTCTGCATCTTTAAACTTAACTCCCGCACTTGCCTCGCGTCGATCATCAAGTAAGACCTCTAAGCCTTTTGCCTCTAAATCGCTACCAATCTTCTCCGCCACTTCAAATGGTTGGTCTTCTTTACCAGTTGCCACAATATGAACATCCGCTGGTGCGATCTCTGCTGGCCAACATAAACCAATCTCATCATAAGTTTGTTCAGCTACTGCTGCAACCGCCCTTGATACACCAATTCCATAAGATCCCATTGTTACTACCTTTGGCTTACCATCTTTATCTAAAACAGTAAGGCCTAAACTCTGTGCATACTTTCTACCTAATTGAAAAATATGGCCAATCTCAATTGCCCGATCAATTATTACTGCCTTCTCGCACTTAGGACAGCTATCTCCGGCTTTAACTTCAGCTGCCTCAACATAATGCTCAACCTTAAAATCTCGCCCGCAGGTTACATACCTGGAATGCACATCTTTTTTATTTCCACCAGTTACCCAGTATGAGCCTTCAACAACTCTTGGGTCGGCATAAAGTGTTAAACCAAATGATTTAGCATCTTGTGGCCCAACATAACCCTTAGCTAACTTTGGATACTTAGCAAAATCTGAATCCTCAAACAAATTTAAATCCTTAACTCCAGGCAGATTTGCGCCAAGCCGTTTTAAATCAACCTCACGATCACCTGGTACTAATACTGAGATTGGCGCACCATCTGCCATTAGTAATATATTTTTCAAAGTATTAGCTGCTGTTATATTTGCTGAGTACTTCTTATTTAATACCTCAACTAATGAATCTATAGTTGGAGTGTTCGGGGTATCAAGCAATTCAATTGCAGGTGCTTTCTCCCCCTTAAATGGTGCGACCTTAGTAACCATTGCCTCCACATTTGCCGCATAGCCGCAAGAATTACAAAGCACATAAGTATCTTCACCAGTTGGACATGGTGCTAAAAACTCCTCAGATTTTGATCCACCCATCGCGCCACTCATTGCCGAAACAATGTTGTATTTAAGACCTAATCTGTCAAAGGTCTTTATATAAGCTACCCGGTGTTTGTTATATGAAACTTCAAGTCCTTCATCATCTAGATCAAAGCTATATGAATCCTTCATAACAAACTCTCGTCCTCTAATAATTCCACTTCGCGGTCTTGGTTCATCTCGATACTTTGTCTGAATTTGGTAAATAGATAGTGGCAGATCTTTATATGATGAAAACTCACCCTTAACCATTAAGGTGAACATCTCTTCATGAGTTGGTCCTAGTAGGTAATCATTACCTTTACGATCTTGTAATCTAAATAAATCTGGCCCGTACTCACTCCAACGATTTGTTGATTCATATGGCTCCTTTGGCAGCAGCGCTGGAAAGTGCACCTCTTGAAAGCCAGCTGCATCCATCTCTTCTCGCACTACTTGTTCAATCTTTCTAAATGTGCGGTAACCAAGTGGCAGCCATGAATAAATACCAGCGGCAATTCTGCGCACAAAACCTGCTCTTACTAGTAATCGGTGGGATGCAACCTCAGCATCTGCAGGATCATCACGCAGTGTGCGAAGTAATAAGGTGGACATCTTTAACATGGGTGAAGCCTACCTACTGAACAGGAGTGGATTAATGAGGCGGGGTAGAAAGTGCCCCAATTAATCTGTAATTATTCTAATTTAGGCAAAA
>CANKTS010000101.1:0-3156 GCA_947486485.1 Actinomycetota bacterium
ACAACCTGCTATTTCGACGAAACTCACAAAGTGGGGCCCTGGAAGCACTTGCTAAAACTGGTAGTTGGAGTGGCTTAAATTCAGTTCTACACAAGAACTAACTTTTAAATAATTTTTTTGGCGAGGTAATAAAGCCAATTCCCCACGAAAAATGCATGGTTAATAAAACAAATGGCATAAGTACTCGATCAAATAGTTTTCGTCCAATTAAAAAGCCACCAAAAATTATAAGTAAAAAATAGATTAGTGCTGGCGTAGCAAATATTGGCTTAATTACTAATCCACAAAGCAGGGATAAAATAGTAACTAGTACAGTAATTGGCGGAGCTAAGTAGCGATAATTAACAGTTCCTTTATGTTGGCGAGAGATAACTCGCCGCCAGCGGCCATACTGAAAATACTGTTTAGCTAACTTTAGGAAAGTGTTTCGTGGTCGGTATGTAACAACTAATCTTGGATCAAACCAAACTAGGCCACCGTTTTTTCGCAGGCGATGATTTAACTCCCAATCTTGGGCACGGATATACCGCTCATCAAAACCACCAGCTGCCAGAATTGCAGATTTATTAAATGTGCCAAGGTAAACCGTGTCCGTAGCCCCAGCTACTCCACCAGTATGAAACTTAGATGGACCAACTCCTAACTTGGAGCGCATTGCTAAGGCAACCATTCGTTGTAAGCCATGCTCACTATCGGCATACATTAACCCACCAACATTTACTGCGCCCTGCTGCTGCATAATCTCTACTGCGGTTTTTATGTATGAATTTGAAATTTCAGAGTGTCCATCAACTCGGCAGATAATTTCATAAGTAGCAGCTGCAATTGCAAGATTTAAGCCAACTGCAGTTTGTCCAGTTAGATTATTAACCAATTTGATTCTGCTATCTGCTGCTACCAATTGATTAGCGATTTGATTTGTCTTATCTTTTGAAGGGCCGAGGGCTAAAATAATTTCAATATCACTAGGGTAATCTTGCTGAAGAATTGCTGAGATACAGTTAGCTAAATCTCTCTCTTCGTTGAGAATTGGCAAAATAACTGAGACCGCTGGAAATGATGAATTTCTCATAACCACTCCGATCATTATTTGATTACAACTATTCCCTACCCATAATCTAGGATAAGAAGATGAAATCTGCTCGTAGTATCAGGATCTTTACTGGTATTTCGATCGCAATTCTGGCAATTTCTGCAATTAGTTCCCTCGCCTTTGGCACAGTCAGTTCCTTTACCAACAAGGTAGATGCATTTGCTGGTTTAGATAAGCGACCAGATAAACAATCATCAGCAGTTAATTACCTACTAGTTGGCTCTGATACCAGAGAAGGATTAAGTAAGGAAGAGTTAAAAGCCTTGCGAGTAGGATCAGTTGCTACCGCTGCTGGAAAAAGATCAGACACTATGTTGCTAGTACATATCTCTAAAGCGAGAGATAAAGCGGTCTTAATATCAATTCCACGAGATAGTTATGCATTAATACCAGAGCACACTACAAAGGCAGGAAAAGTTAAACCTGCAGTCCACTCAAAAATTAACTCTGCATTTAATTGGGGTGATGCACCTTTATTGATTGAAGTAATTGAAAATATGACGCAATTAAAAATTGACCATTACATTGAGATTAACTTTGCAGGTTTTGCCAGAGTAGTTGACTCTCTAGGCGGGATTGAAGTTTGTACTAAAAAAGATATTGATGATCCAAAGAGCCATCTAGTTCTACCAGCTGGTGTTCACACATTAAATGGTATTGAAGCCCTTAAATATGTTCGTACTCGAGAGTTTGATGGATTAGGTGATATCGGAAGAATGCAACGGCAACAAGCATTTATGTCATCAGTTATACAGAAAGCCACAAGTGCTGGAGTTTTATTAAATCCAATTACAGTGGCAAATTTTATTAACTCAGCACTTTCAGCTATGACAACTGATAAAGACTTAAAAAATTCAGATCTAATTACACTTGCTAAGCAGATAAAATCACTATCTGCTGCAAGTGTGCGCACACTTACTGTGCCACTTTCAGATTTAAACTACTATGCAAATGGTGTTACCGCTTCAGTTTTATGGGATCCAGTACTTGCACCACAACTCTGGGATCGCTTGCGCCAAGATCAGGCGATAGTTGATGAAGTATCACCCTCTCCTTCGCCATCCTCATCAAAATCTGCGAAGGCTGATGTAGTTGATAAATTTAAAACCCGTACCGCAGAGGATAATATCTGCCGGTAATTTATTGATTCTTAGGTAGGCTCTTCTAATGGCATTAAAGCTCTCAGTAATTGGTACCGGCTACTTAGGTGCAACTCATGCCGCATGCATGGCATCTCTTGGTTTTGAGGTTATTGGCTTTGATACTGAAGGATCAAAAATTGATTTACTTGCCAAGGGTAAGGTGCCTTTTTATGAACCAGAGCTTGAGGATTTACTTAATGCTCAAATTAAATCTGGGCGGCTTAAATTTACTAAAAATATTAGTGATTTGGCAGATGCAGATGTGCACTTTATTTGTGTTGGTACGCCTCAAGTAAAAGGTGGAAATGCCGCTGATTTAACCTATGTGAACTCCGCTTTAGAAAGTATTGCAAAGGTAGTAAAGCCAGGTGGATTAGTAGTTGGTAAATCAACAGTTCCAGTTGGAACTGCAACAAGACTTCGAAATAGATTAATTGAATTAAATCCAAAGGCTGATCTAGCTTGGAACCCAGAGTTTTTGCGAGAAGGTTTTGCAGTTGAAGATACACTCCATCCAAATCGGTTAGTAGTTGGAGTTGTAAATGATCAGGCAGAGAGAATATTAAAAGAGGTTTATGCGGTAAATCTAAAGGAGAACACACCATGGGTAAGAGCTGATCTGCCCACTGCTGAATTAGTAAAGGTGGCTGCTAACTCATTTTTAGCAACCAAAATTTCATTTATAAATGCAATGGCTGAAATATGTGAGGCAGCCGGTGGCGATGTGACAGTTTTAGCTAAAGCAATTGGCTACGACCCAAGAATTGGTAGCCGTTTCCTGCAAGCAGGTATTGGTTTTGGTGGCGGATGTCTTCCTAAAGATATTCGAGCATTTATGGCAAGGGCTGAGGAGTTAGGTGCTAGCCAAGCGGTTGAATTCCTAAAAGAGGTTGATGCAATAAATCTAAGAGCAAGACAAAG
>CANKTS010000102.1:0-3136 GCA_947486485.1 Actinomycetota bacterium
AAGTATTTTCTGCAAATTCCAGGCTTTCTAAATTACAAATTAACTGGCAAATTTGGTATTGACTGCGCCCATGCCTCATTATTACAACTTCGAAGTGCCGATAATTTAAATTGGGCAGATGATGTAATGAAGTTTGTTGGGGTAAGTGAAGATAAATTTCCCCAAATTGCTAACTCAATAGTGCTGCAAGGTGAGGTATTAAGTAATAATCAATCAAAGATCCCAGCTGGCACACCGGTTTACTTTGGCAGTGTTGATGGTTGCTCAGCAGCTCTTGAAGCTGGGGTAATAGATCCGGGTGTGGTGGCTGAGATGACTGGAACCTCAACGGTGTTGTTAATGCCAACTGATGGAAATAACTTTAATGATGCATTTGTAGCGATTGAACATGCAATCGCAGGCCGTCAACTTCGCTTAGGCGCAATGGTGGCATCAGGTGCGAGTGTGGCGTGGCTGCAACAAAATATATTAAAGGCTGAAAGTTCAGTTGAAGATTTATCAGATCAAGCATCCAAGCTTTCACCAGGATGTGAAGGATTAATTTTTCTGCCATACATGATGGGTGAGCGATCACCGATCTGGCATACCAATGCCCGCGGCGTATTTTTTGGGTTATCACTTACCACAACACCTGCGATGATGTTTAGAGCAGTGCTTGAAGGAACTGCATTTGCCTTAGCTCATAATGTTGAGATCGGAAAAAAATCTGGAATTAAAATTGATGAGATAAGAAGTATTGGTGGTGGTAGCAAGAGTGGATTATGGAATCAAATAAAGGCAGATGTCTTAGGAATACCAATTGCGATATTAAAGGATTCAAGTGGGGCAGCAGTAGGTGATGCCTACCTTGCTGGCATGGGCGCAGGGGTAATTAGTGATATTAGAACAACACTAAAGATGAATGTGCAGATTGAAAGTAGATACCAACCAGATTCAAAGGTTCACTCCTATTATCAAGAGCGATATGCCAGATATAGATCTTTATATGAAAGTGTTAAAGCGGAGTTTGATCACTCAGCAGATTCAGCAACCTATAAGGTTAATAAATGAAAGCATTTATAACTGCTCGAATCGATAAAACTCAAGTTAATCGCCTGATTAGCAATGGATTTGAGGTAGAACAAGGCGGCTTTGGTTTAACTGGAGTTAAATTAAGTGAGGCAGAGTTAATTGAAAAGTTTAAAGATATCGAAGTTGGCATTGTTGAGTTTGAAAATATTACAGCTGCAGTCCTTGCCAGTGCTAAGAGATTAAAGGTTGTTGCCTGCCTAAGAAATGAGCCAGGAGCTAGCTTAGATATTGCAGCTGCAACTCAAAGAGGAGTTCCAGCTCTTTTTGCACCAGGTAGAAATGCAGTTGCAGTTGCTGAGTACACCTTAGGTTTAATGATCTCTGTTGCAAGAAGTATTCCAACTACCCACCACCTACTTCGTTACACCGATGATTTAACTACAGTTTCTTATAGTGATAAATCAGGGGAGCGTAAAAATGTAACCTCTGAGTGGAGTATGGATCTAGATGCGCCATTTCAAAGATTTCAAGGGGATGAGTTAATGGGTAAAACTGTTGGCTTAGTTGGTGCTGGTTTTATTGGACAAGAGATCGCCAAACGAGTTGCTGCGCTCGGAATGAAGGTAATTGCCTTTGATCCATATGCAAAGGCGGATCAATTAGCGAAGCTTTCAATTACATCTGTGGCCTTAGATGAGTTAGCTGCGCAAAGTGATTTTGTAGTGATGGCAGCGAAGGTAACCCCAGAAAGTAGCGGATTATTTGGCGTAAAACAGTTTGCGCTTATGAAGGGTAGTGCTTACTTTATTAATACCGCTCGCGCCGCCTTAGTTGATTACGACGCACTTTTGAAAGTATTAAAGGAGAAAAAGATTGCCGGGGCAGCCCTTGATGTCTATCCAACTGAGCCACTACCTGGTGATTCACCACTTCGCACCTTAAATAATGTGGTGTTAAGCCCACACCTTGCCGGTGCTACACGGGAGGTAGTCGGGCATCACTCAAAGATGGTTGTTGATGATCTATTAGGCTTACTAGATGGCAAAGTTCCAACTCGAATTGCAAACCCAGAGGTTATGGCAGTATTTATGAAATCAGGTGGCTTAAAGTGAGAGTGGCTCTAGTTACTGGAGGTGCAACTGGGATTGGCGCTGCCACAGTTGCTGCATTAGCTGCAGATAAAGTAAGTGTGGCGCTGCAGTACTCAAGTAGTGCAAATGAGGCTAACCAAATTGCTGAGCAATTAAATAGTAAGGGCTTAAAGGTTGAGATCTTTCAGGCAGATCTATCCCAAAAAGATTCTGCAGATAATTTAGTCGCTAGCGTTAAAGCAAAGCTTGGCGATATTGATATCTTAATTAATAATGCCGGTTTAATGAGTGATGCCAGCATTATTGAAATGAGTGATCAGCTTTGGGATCAAGCTTTAAATGTTAATTTAACCGCCGCCTTTAAATTAATTAGAGCATGCGCGCCAAGTATGGTTAGTAAAAAATGGGGTCGAATAATTAATATCTCATCCCAGGTTGCATTGGTGGGATCTGCAAATCACGCACATTACGCAACTGCAAAAGCGGGATTACTTGGACTTACCTACTCTGCTGCAAAAGAGTATGGCGCAAGTGGTGTAACTGTTAATGCAGTTCTGCCTGGAAGAATCCAAACAAATATGATCGCACAAAGATCAATTGGCCGATTAGATGAGTGGCTTGCTCAAACACCTTTGAATCGTCTAGGAAAACCGGAGGAGGTAGCTGGGATGATTAATTTCTTAGCATCTGAGATGGCTTCTTATGTTACTGGGGCGTCAATCAATGTAAACGGTGGATTGGTGATGGGGTAGGGGTTTCGCAACCTAAACGTTATAAATTCAAATTGCCTAATAATCTGCCCTCCTTTACCCTTACCCAACGGTCCTAGAAGTCGTAGCTACTTTTCTAGGCCCTTATTGCAAAATTAGATAATTTTGTAATTCCCAACCGAAAGGAAATACTTTGAAAAAAGTACTCTCTGCTCTTGGTATAGCCGCACTTGTTGCAACAGCTTTTGTTGCTGCACCTGCACAGGCTGCAACCAAGCTAAAAATCGCGCACATTCCTAAACTAGGAACTATCGGCTACTTCCA
>CANKTS010000103.1:0-3044 GCA_947486485.1 Actinomycetota bacterium
AAAAGTCTAGAAAAATTAGAGAAGAGCTTTGACTTGATACTTAATACCGTCTCAGCTCATCTTGATCTGGAACCATACTTAAAGATGCTTAAGTTAGATGGCACATTTGTAGTAATTGCACTTCCAGGTAAGCCATATCAAATAAATGTTGGCACCATGTTAGATCAAAGACGATCCCTATCTGGATCAATGATTGGCGGCATGGCAGAGCTGCAGGAGATGCTTAATTTCTGTGGGCAGCACAATATCGTCAGTGATGTTGAGGTAATTAAGGCTGATTACATCAATACTGCGTATGAGCGAACAGTTGCAAGTGATGTTAAGTATCGCTTTGTAATTGATGCTAAAAGCTTCTAAATAAATTGATGAGCTGCTAGCGCCAGCAATGGTGCTAGGACAAGTGCTGGCAGTAAATTACCTACTGCAATCTGCTTTATTCGCAGTAACCTCAAGGCGATACCAATCAGCAGCACACCACCAACCGCGGTCATTGCTGCAACTTGATAGCCAGCCAATATTGATCCTAAAAACAATCCAATTGCCGTCCAAATAAATTGATAAATACCAACTGGCAAAGAAGACAAAGCCACTCCCCAACCAAGGGATGCGGCAAATGCCAGGGATGTGAAGCCATCTAATGTGCTCTTTAATACCAATTGATCAATGCCGGTGCCCATGCCATCTGAAATACTTCCTAAGATAGCAAGGGGGCCAATGGCAAATATTAACGAGGCAGAGACAAAGCCATCAACAAAGTTAGAGCCACTACTACTGCTAAATCTGCGCTTTAAGTTCTCCCCTAGATTTTCTAGTCGGTCCTCAATTTGCAAAACTGTGCCGATTAACGCACCGATTAGTAATGAAAAAATAATAACTATGATTACCCAACCTCTAGGAATTGCGTTAGTTAGCTCCTTATCCCAGTAGGCAGATAAGGCATCTGCTGCTGAAATAATTGTGACACAACCTAAAACATCAATAATTAAATTACGCAGCTTCTCACTTATCTTGGCTCCGATAAATACACCTAATGTACCGCCGATGATAATCGTGGAGATATTTAAAACTGTGCCAATACCTGGAAACATTTAGGCAAACCTTATAAAGGATGCAATACCAAATAATAAACAGTAAATCGCAAAGGGATACAAAGTTTTAGTCTTAAACCATTTCACCAAAAAAGTAACACTGATGTAGGTAGCGATAAAAGAGACAATTGAACCTACTAAAATTTGGCCTAGTAACTCTTTGGCATCTGTAGTGAAAAGCTCAGGTAACTTAACAATTGATGCTCCTACAATTACTGGTAAGGATAGAAGAAATGCAAAATCTGAAGCAACAGAGTGGTTTAATCTACGCAACAACCCAGCGCTCATTGTTATACCAAATCTGCTAATACCGGCAAATAATGCCAAACTTTGGCCAAAGCCAATTGCTAAGGCGGTTTTTGAATTTATATTTTGATCAATCTGGTAGTCAGAGTCACCAGTCTGTGCAACAGCAGAGCCTTTTGACATGCGCTCTGCAGCAATTAGTAATAAGCCATTTATTGTTAGAAAGGCTGCCGAAAAGGCTGGCTTTCCAAAGATGCTTTGAAAGTAATCACCAAATATCAGGCCCAATGCGCCAACTGGAATCGTGGCAATTAAAATATAACTAAGCACTCTAAATTGAGTAGATTGAAAACCTCTACTCTTGATAGCGATAAATGTGCCGCCAATTAAATTAAACCAACGCTTTCGAAATACTAAAAATAATGCAATAGAGCTAGCTAAATGCATTGCAATTGTTATCAGTAAATACGCATTATTCTCTTCGCTAATAAACTCTCTAAAAGATCCACCAATCCATGCAGGAATCAAGATTGCATGACCTAAACTTGATATTGGAAAAAGTTCAGTTATGCCTTGAATAAATCCGACAATAATCGCCTGAAAATAAGTGAAATTCAAAATAGACCCATCTATAGAGGTTATATAAGATAGAGTTTAGCAGTGAGTTCAACTAGTGATAGCAGAAACTGGTTCACTAAAGTTGCAAGTTTTCTCAAACCCTCTCGAACAATTCCAAATACACCATGGCGTGCTGATTCAACCTGGTCATTAGGCGTTGGTAAACACCACATACAACGACTAGTAATCTTGATATTTGGCCTAACAATATTTGGTATTGGTGAAGCATTTTTGGTTGTAACTGGACTTGGCAACTCTCCATGGGTTGTCCTCTCGGAGGGCATATCTCTGCACTCTCCACTAAATATTGGTGAGTCAACATTTTTTGTCTCAGTTTGTGTTTTATCACTTTGGATTCCACTGCGGCAACGACCAGGATTTGGAACCTTGGCAAATATTGTGGTGATTGCAGCGGCCATTGAGTTAGGTTTATTTTTAATACCTGAGGTTGAGAACTTATTTCTGAAGTATTTTTATGTGCTCTTTGGTATTGCTTTAGTTGGAGTTGGCTCTGCTTTATATATAACCTGCGGCCTTGGTGCCGGTCCTCGTGATGGACTGATGACTGGGTTGCACTATAAAACTGGGGTCCGAGTAGGCAGGGTTCGACTAATGATTGAGGTAGCTGCATTGAGCGTAGGAGCACTTTTAGGAGGCTCAGTTGGAATCGGGACAGCGCTATTTGCGCTACTTATTGGTCAATCGGTAGCGATTTCTCTTGGTGTCGTAGATCGCCTTACTACGAAGTAGCCAATAGATTTAGAGCATCCCCCTCGGCTTGTTAGACCGAATCTGACAACATGTCGAAAACACCATGTTAAAAAAACAGAAGGGTACATTCCATGCTTGATAGCTTCTTTAAAATTAGTCAGCGTGGCTCAACCGTAGCTCGTGAAGTTCGTGGCGGAGTCGTCACATTTTTCACCATGGCTTACATAGTTGCGCTAAATCCACTCATCATCGGTCTTGCTAAAGATGCCGATGGAAAATTCATTGGCGGAGGCGATGCTCCTAATCTTGCATTAGTTGCAGCCGCTACCGCACTTATTGCTGGCGTTATGACCATCCTGATGGGCGTAGTCGCTAACTTTC
>CANKTS010000104.1:0-3043 GCA_947486485.1 Actinomycetota bacterium
AGCAACTACTAAAAACTCAGTTGTTTTGTCTAAATCCCAGCCATTTTCACTGTTTTCTAGCTGTTTTATATAGGAGATAAACTCATCAGTTACCGCGCCCAGTGCGATCTCGGTGATATCCATCTTATGGCGAGAGATAAGTTGTAGCAGCAGATCAAATGGGCCATCAAAGTTAGCCAGGTGCAGGGAGAAACCAGCCACCCTGCCATCGGTAATAGAGGCAGCAGCAAGTGGTGTGGTGATTAAATTATCCTGCGACATGCGCAAAAGATACCGCCCACATCCTTGCCTTTGCACATGCCCCACCGTAGGTTGCGGGGCATGGGTAAAAAGGCTTTAAAGACTTCTCGGTTAAATGCTAAATCGACAATTAAACCACTTCGCTCATCCCCTCGTGAGGAGAGCCTGGCAACTACCGCTGATGCATTAGGCAAAAAACTACGTAACTTCCCAGAGCCAAGTAAAACACCAGAGGCCGGAAGTGCTCGGGTTATCTCAGTTGTTAATCAAAAAGGTGGAGTTGGTAAAACAACAACTGCAATTAATTTAGGTGCAGCACTTGCTGAGGTAGGACGAAGAGTTTTATTAATTGATTTTGATTCCCAAGCATCTATGACAACTGGCCTTGGTATTAAAGGCGCAGCATTGCGTGAGCAGTACGGCTCTATCTGGTATTTGTTAAATGATGCTGAGGCAAAGCTTGAGGATTTCATTCTTAAATCAGCTGTGCCTGGCCTTGATTTTATTAGAGGCCATGAGGATCTAGCAGCGGCAGAGGCGGCATTTGTCTCTGAGATTGCAAAGGAGCATAAGCTTCGTAAATTATTGGCACCAGTACTTGATAAGTATGATGTTATTTTAATTGATTGCTCCCCCTCCCTTGGCACATTAACTGTTAACGCCCTCACCGCCTCAAATGGGGTAATAATTCCGATGGAGTGTGAGTACTTTGCAGTGCTTGGTTTATCACTTGTTAAAAAGACAATTCAAAAGATCAAGGAAAATACCAATCCCGAGCTAGAAATCCTTGGAATTTTGGCAACTATGTTTGAGAAGAAAACTAGCCATTCCCGTGAGGTGTTAGAGCTAATTGATAAAGAGTTCCCAGATGAGGTCTTTGACACCATCATCTCTCGAACCGTTCGCTTCTCAGAATCAACTGTGGCAGGACTTCCGGTAACAGCTTATGCAAGTAGTTCTACCGGCTCTGCTTCATATCGCAGGCTAGCTAGAGAGTTAATTGCAAGAGGAGGAGCTAAATGAGTCGTCGGGTAACGTTGCCAGGAGCAGATGAGTTATTTAGAAATACCGCCACATTAAGCGCAGTTCCCTCACAACGAGAGAGCGCCGAAGAGATAACACCTGCGCCAGTTGCAGCAGCTAATCAAAAAAATAATGTTCGCACCACACCTCGACGACGAGTTAATGCATTTGATCGCGCACCATCTGGCCGGGAAAAACATGATGAGAAAATAACTGTTTATCTCTCCCCTGATGAGCTTTATGATTTAGATCAAGCACGTCTTGCCCTGCGCGGAGATCTTGGATTAGCTGTAGATCGAGGCAGAATTGTTAGAGAATCACTTTCAATAATTATTGCAGATCTTGAAGCAAAGGGTGATCAAAGTATTATTGCCAGAAGATTGCGCGGTCGCTAACTCTTAATTTATTACCTCTACCTACCAATTCCAAGTTATTTCTGATGTACGTGATCCGGCGCCTGTTCGTGATTCACCTGCCGCGGTTGAGTCTCCATATTCAACGATAAAACCGGCAACATCGTAACTTCCCCATGAACCACTTGTGCCTCTGCCTGCATTTTCTGGCAGATCATTCCAATCACCTGTGGCAGATCCACCAATTGTCTGAAGTGCTGACTCGCCTACGCCGCCGCCAGCAGATCCGCCGTTTGGCTCAGGGGATGTCCAATTTGCATAATTTCCAGCAGTTGCAGTGCTGCCTTTAGAAAAAACAGTTCCATACTCTGGTGCTACTGGGTCAACCCAAAAGAATCCTTTTTCTGAGCAAATAACTGTTCCGCATCTTCCGAGCCCGCCGAGCCAAACACCCCTAGTTGCAGTTTTTGAAACAATGAAAAGATTTTCAGCCCTGCTTGTTACAGTTACAAAGTAGCCACACAAACCAAATAATTTATAATTACAGTTAGCAAATGCGCGAGTACTACTTCCAATTGCGGAGGTATTGTAATTTGCGGGCTGGCCGGTAATCCCCTCAAACGATGCATCCCAAGATGGAGCATTTACTGTAGCTGTTTCTACATATTGATAGTAATGATTATTATCAGAAAAATTCCAAGCAATTGGAGTTGATGCCGATTGTGCATCCCAGATTGCTCCTTGAAATTTTGGATTTGAAGTACAGGCGGTTCCAGCGCTCTTGTTGTAGGAAATCCAAGGTAAAACGATATTGATATTTGCCACCGTTCCTCTAAAACCAAGTAAGGCAGCGGTTGTCACCCCATTTGCTCCTGTAGATGTTGCATTATTTGTTACATACCCAGTTGGCGCAGTCAGGGCAGCAAGTGCGGCAGTAACACCAGGTGCGGTGGTATCAACTGTTAACAAACCACAACTTAAGCTAAGTGCGAATGTGATAGTTGATGATGAACCAGATTGACCGGTAGTAGTAAAGCCATTTGCCTTTAATACATCATAAACTGGACCGTTATTTACCGCTCTGGTCGATGGCTTGATACTTAGCGCAATTGTGGCAAGTGATTGTGCATCTACTGGAGTTAGTGCGGTATAGGCGTTATATGTAATTCCAGTAGCACCGCCAAAAGCGAATGAGCCAGTAGCAATAGTTGATGATGGAATCGTCCAGGAGGCGTATGTAGTACTGCCATTAATTGGAAAAGCCATTTCAAGAACTTGATTGCCGCAACCATTTCTTCCAGTAGCGTCGTATGATTGATTTACATTACTGATAGAGATTGTGGAAACCTCAAATCTATTTGTGGTTGCATTAAATACAACATCCTTATTTATTGTTACCGCCTCATCACAGCTAGTAGCTGCAAGAT